>JAGOLK010000108.1 GCA_017994115.1 Clostridia bacterium
CACAGTCTGGCGGATTTTTTTGATGTCGATGCCGATATAACAGGCAGGGCAAAGATGTTCGGAGAATACCTGAAGGATATCAGAGAGAAAAGGCATCTTCAATACAGAAGAATATCAACGGATGGGTCAGGGCCGGTAATGAAGGTTGTTGACCATTATACAGGAAAGATTAAGGAAATGGTGTACCTGGCGTCCAATGACTATCTCAATCTTACCAAGCATCCCAGAACCATAGCAGCCGGAAGGAAAGCGCTGGAGAAATACGGTTCCGGTGCCGGAAGTGTTCCCCTGTTGGGAGGAACCTTGGACATACATATTGAACTGGAGAAAAAGATAGCAAAATTCAAAGGCTGTGAGGATTCAATCATCTATACCTCCGGCTTCGGCTCCAACTGCGGGAGCCTGCTTTCCATACTTCAGGAGAAGGATATTGCAATACTTGACACCTATGTTCATGCAAGTATAATAGACGGCTGCAAATCAACGAATATAAGGTTTTTCAGGCATAACGACATGAACTCCCTTGAAAGGGTGCTTCAAAGAGTGAAGGATAAGTATAGAACAAAGCTTATTGCAGTTGACGGAGTATATTCAATGGACGGGGATATCGCTCCCCTTGACAGGATAGCTGAGCTGGCAAAAACCCATGGGGCATATGTAATGGTGGATGAAGCCCATGCAACAGGGGTAATAGGAGATACCGGAAGAGGGACCCCCCAGCATCACAAAATTGAGGGAAAAGTTGATATTGTTGCCGGCACCCTGTCAAAAGCCTTGGGAGGGGTGGGAGGCTTCATAGCTGCAAATTCGGAACTGGTAGAGCTGCTGCGCTACTATTCAAGGCCGTACATATTTTCCACGGCAATGACTCCTCAGGTGGCAGGCTCGCTGCTGGCAGCAATAGATGTGATAGAGGAGGAACCGGAGCACAGGGAAAGGCTTTGGGAGAACATAAGGTATTTCAGGTCTAATCTGACCGCCCTGGGGTTTGACTTGGGGAATTCGGAGACGGCAATTTTCCCGATTATCATAGGAAATGACCTTAAGGTAAAGGAAATCTGCAGAAGGCTCCATGAATTGGATATATATGCGAATCCGGTTATGTATCCGGCTGTTCCCAAAAGGTTATCAAGAATCAGAATGAGCCTCATGTCCGCCCATACGAAAGAACACCTGGATAAAGCCCTGGATGCCTTGGAAACGGCAGGAAGGGAATACGGCGTAATATAAAAAATAGTACATCGGGAGATGTACTATTTTTTATTCGCCTTAATGTAATTCTTTATCAGTGAGGTATCGCAGATATTTCTCATGTATTCCAGCATAAACTTCCTGTCGGAAAGCTTCCGGAGCTTTTCTCTGAGGAACTGGGAGATTTCCATTTCATCATTGTCGGTATAGGGAATGTTATTTATGTATTTATAAATATTTTGAATAATATGCCTGTATTTTTTTGAGGTGTTTTCTATGCCGGTGGTGTTTTGGGCAAGATTATTTACTAATGCAGCCATTGTTCTCTGCTCATAGGGTATCTCAAAGGTACTGCAGTTGATGTTCACGGTAGGCAGTATCTTCCTGTTGGGCAGCCTGATGAAAAGCAGCTTTTCTTCTATCCGGCCTATATCTATGGTATCCTTAAGAGTCTTGTTATATATAAGGGATACGGTCTTCTGCGTGTTGATGCCTGCGGATATCATTTTCAAAAGGAGTTTTTTTGTAGTTCTTATTTTTGTAGGCATGAAGTCATGTACAATAAAAACCTTGCTGGCTGTCTTATATATGTATGGAGTGTTTATTACCGAACTTTCGTCAGCATTGACAATGATGTAATCGTACAAGCCGCTCAGCTTTCTGAGTATTTCGCAGAAATAAATTACCTCAGGCCCTTTTTTGTCGTACTCGTAGTCATATACATACAAATCTACAAGCCCGTCGGTATAAATGTTCACAGACCTGTAAAAATCCCTGGATATGGAAAAATCCTTCAAATTGCCGGTGTTGAGAAAGCTATGCTTTGGGAAATAGTTGATAAGCTTATTCTTTCTGGTTATATCTATAAGTGCCAGCTTCTGGCCGTTCTGCCTGAAGCTTTCGCTGAGGGACGCTATAATAGAGGTTTTGCCGGTATTGCCGGGCCCTACGAAATATATTATGTTTTCTTCCTGTTCAACGGGCACTTCAGGGCTGTCATCAATAAACTCAAGAGTAATGAATTTGTGCTTTTCAAGCTTTTCCAAAAATGCTACATGCTTCGGCATGCTGCTTCCGGACATGCTGTTGTCCAATATATATGCAGCCCTGATGGTAACATCCTGGGGAATCAAATAACTGAACAGGTCATATATGATTTCTTCTATTGTTTCATCGGAATAACTGATGATTATATCATAATGACTGGCCGGGGTTATCTTGGGTATGTCTTCCTTATCCAAACAATTGCAGATGGATATGCTTTCTTCGACATGATCTGAGGCATAACGGGTAAGGTAAGAATTAGAGGATGAACCTGTGGAAATGATGCATCGATGCACCTTTAAAGCATTTTTATTACTTACGTTCTCCACTCTATCCCCCCCTTTGATAAAGCTGCACACACCTTGAAATTAACACAAAATGGCTATTTTTTCAACACAATCAGACAAATTAGGACTAAAGTCCTATATGATGCTGGGAAGATATGGAGTATCGTATATTATAGAGTAGTTGTATTCATTTTTAATATTGAAGGAGGTCTTTTAATGGAGTCTCGAGTTAAAATTTATGCAGATGGTGGAAATCGATTGACGAAAATTATGGAGGAATCCAGAAAGCCTTTTGATTTTCCAACTATTATATCTGAGCCGGAGAAAGAATTGAATTATGGATTGAACTTTGACTTCGACCTTTCAGACTGGAATAACGATGCCGCAAAACTCGATATTAACAATATGTTTGTTGAAATCATCAAAGACGGCGTATCAATGGGCAAGATGCTGGTCGGTAAGGCCGCCGAAGAAAAAGGACTTTTAATAAGGGATAGAAACAGATACCAGGAAAAGGCAGCAGATGATGTGATAATGTTCTGCACAATTGCGGGCATTGCATATAATCTGGCTAAATACAACAAGAACTATCAAAAAATAGACCTTACAGTCAACCAGCCTCTTATCGAGTATGCAAGAAATAAAGAAGCATCTGCAAACAAATATACAGAGAACCTTATGGGCAACATGAAGGTATTATTCTTTAATATATTCAACCCCTCCCAGGTAATATACGAAGTAATATTCGACATTGAAAAGGTTGTATTGTGCCCCGAAGGAATAGCAGCATTCTTCCAGTATGCGGTCAATGAAGACGGAAGCCTGAAGGAAGAATTCAAGAATGATATGAAGACAATAGTTTGGGATATTGGTTCCGGTCAGATAAATGTAGCTGCATTTGACGGTTTCAAGGTAGCGGGGGTCAACACCTTTGAAAAAGGTGTGTTTGACTGCTACGAAAAAATCTCCCTCATTCTGTACAATAACTTCAGGGACAAGCTGGACAGAAAGCCATACAGTTACGAAGTAGACAACATGATAAGATTCAACGAGTCGGTGCTTAAGGGTAAAAAGGGAGAAGATATTGACTTCAGCAACATAGTCAAAAACGTATTTGATGTTTTTGCATATGATCTCAGCAAGGATATCAGAGAATTTTCCAAAATAAAGTTTATGGGCGCCTGCGACAGCATAATATTTGCCGGCGGCGGAAGCAAGATACTTTTCGATTATCTCAGCAAGTATCTCAGCAATGATTATATTTGTGTTAAGAGCAACATCGGAGAGTATGACAACGTGGTAGGAAGCATGTATTACAGGATGTACAGGGATGTAAGGTCAAGTATTGAAGGGTAGGTGCCGGCTTTTTGATTATTAAACTGTTGGAACAACCAATTGTAGCAATTCATGAGGCTGAAATCGCAGGTACGGTTGACGGAGTGATAATCAAAGGCAGCAAGGTCAACTGCATATATCACGGCAATATGGAGGATCATTTT
>JAGOLK010000002.1:0-13726 GCA_017994115.1 Clostridia bacterium
CTATCCTTAAAACGTGAGGACTCCACCAGTTCGTCCACATGCCTGAGGCTTCTTTTCCAGAGATACAGCATGTACGGTATGAAAAGCGCCAGCAAATACATCTTCTGAGAAAGCAATATAAAATCATATATCCCATGAAGCAATACGGGAATAATAAGTCCCAGTATGATATATTTCCGTCTGTACTGGGGCTTTGCAAACCTGGCAATACCCAGGTAGTATCCCATTACTACGGCAAACAGGGCATGAGCCGGTACGGCAGTCAGGGATCTAACGACTGCAGTGCTAAAACCGGTGGAAAGCACATATGCAAGATTTTCGACGGTTGCAAAGCCAAGGGAAATGAACACGGAGTATACTATGCCATCGTACATTTCGTTGAAATCCCTATGTTTCCATATGTATAAGAAAAAGAACAGAAACTTGGAAGATTCCTCTACAAGTCCCGCCACTACAAAAGCAGTATAACCGGCGGCAAGCAAATTGGCCTCCGCTATATCAAATATATTCAGTGACAATTCTATAAAAAGCACCGGGACAACGAGCCCTCCGCCAATTAGAAACGCTTTCAGAAGCAGTTTTCTGGGTTCCTTCTCATATTTATCCCTTGTATAAAAGTAGTACAATAAAGCGGCGGACGGGGCAACGGCGGCAGCCAGCAAAAGCATCAATACTCCCCACTCTCTATAATTTCTATCTGTTTTTCGCTTAATCCATATAACCTATATATTTCCCTATCGATTTCATAAGTAACAGCCTTTCTTGCATCCTCATTCTTACAATTTTTAATCTTTGATGCCAATTCCCCTATAGGATTGACCGCTGACGGCATGGGAATTTTCATCCTAAGAACGGTATTCGGATAATAATCATAAAAATCTTTGCTGATTTTTTTTGCATAACATTTGAAATAAAATTCCAAGAGCCTTGAATTAAGTACGGCTGCAATATATTCCAAGGTTATCCTTCCTTCATATTCCTTTTTGAGCTTAAGGCTGTATACATCGGCACTGCAGTAATTGCCGGATTCATCAACGACAAAACGACTGTTTGAGGATTTGAAAGGATATACTATTTTGGGTGTGTCAAAAACCTCATTGGTCCTGCCCCACTGCAGCTGATACCACTTCCTTGTCCCCTTCCTGCATTCCCTTCTGTTCAGCAGCCTGTCCCGATACCTTGAAATGAAGCTTATGGCATTGGGAAAATCCTCTTCATCCTTAATAAAATCCGAATAAATAAGAAACTTATCAGCAGGCTTGATACAATGCTTCTGAATATTGCTGTTCTTAATCCACGGCTTTAACAGTACTTCCTCTATCTTATTCTCTTTTATCTCACTCCTGCCCAGGATGAATGCCTTGTCACAGCCGGTGATAATACCCTGGTAACTGTCTGCAATCTCTTCCAGTCTCAAGCTCCCCCCCGCTTCTGCCATAGAAAATATCTCGTATTTTTCAGAACTAAGCAGCACCCAGCCCTCATCCTTTAATTCCGCCCTTTTGACTGTAAAATGCTCAAAGTCGGACGGGACAAACAATTCAGGCTCATTGACCTTTATGCCCTGTCTCCGCTTCAGGACTGAAGTCTCCCCATCAAATATTCCCTTTCTTAGGGTGATTATACATGCCGCAACCCCCGCATCGCGGAAAACCTTGTCCCCATAGAAATCCACCACCTCTGTGACTGTACAATGGTCGGTTATATACTTTCTCAATCCGGCTGCCGAAGGCCCTTCCATGAAGTATCTGGAAGTAACGAAGCTTAAGCTTCCCCCATCCTTTAAAAGGTGTATGCCCTTTTTTATGAAGCAATAGGAAATATCGGACTTATCCTTGTATATGCCTTTATACAGCTGCTGAAGCACCTGCTTATATTCCCCCGATACCTGCTTATGTCCTATGTAAGGAGGGTTCCCTATTATGTAATCATAGCTGCTGTTCCATAATTGGTATTCTTGATCCGTACTTCCGCTTATGAGGCTGTCGCAGCACACCAGATTCACCCCGGACTCCCTGCCTGCCAGCTTCATCAGCATTTCGGCCGCTGCATCCAGGGCCTCCCGGTCAATATCTGCACCCCACAGGTTGTTTTCCAAAATGAAGCTGCCGATTCGGTCTTTTTTCAGCACACCTCTCAGTTCCTCATTCCTGTCCAATATGACCTCGTAGTTTTCCTCAAACTTTTTCTTCAGCACCTCAAAGGCCTTTATAAGGAAAAGCCCTGTGCCGCAGGCGGGATCCATAATTTTTATATAAGGGTTTGCCGAAAGGTCAACCCCCGACAGAAGCTTCTCGGTAATTCTCTCTACCACCTGAGGGGGAGTATAGAACACTCCCTTGTCCTTTCTGTCTTTTCGGCTTTTTTTTGTTTGTATGCTATTGCTCCTCAGGAGTATTGATTCCTTTATGCTCATACAATCAGACCTCTTATTCTCTATGGTTTCGCAATGTATACCTTCCCCTGAAGGGGTTCCAGGGTCACATCCAGTATTCCTTCTCCGATATCCGCAGCCTTGCCGCCTTCAAGAAGGTCATAAATAACACCCCTGTGCCATTGACTAATATCCAAGGACAGAGGATACCGGAAGTCCCTGCTTCTGTTTACCAGAACCAGTGCGGTATTGTCCTCACTCTTTCCGCCGAATACATCCCTGCCCTTTTCCGTACTTCTGACATATCCGTATACATCCCCTTCGGAATATATGGGAATCCATCTTCCGGTACTGAAAACATCATACTTGTTCCTGATAGAGGTTATGGCCTTATACCATTCCAGCAGTTCACGGTTTTCACCGCCCCATGGATAGGTTCCTCTGTTTAAAGGGTCACTGTACCCCTCCAGCCCTGCTTCATCACCGTAATAAATGCTCGGAACCCCCGGAAAAGTCATCTGAATAAGAGTCAGAAGCTTATGCCTCGCTATTCCTAAAGCTTTCTGGCTTTCCGGCAGTCTGTAGCTTTCTTTTTGTGATTGTGCCAATTGCTTTTCCGGAGGCGCTTCCCCCAGTATTGTGAGTATTCTTGGGACATCATGTGAGCCGATTAAATTCATATTGCAGTAGAAGTTATGCAAAGGGTAGTTCTCATAGATACTCATGAGCATTTCATTTACATATTCTGCATCCTGCTTCCCGGTAAAAAAATCTATCATTATCCCTCTAAACGGATAATTCATTACAGAGTCCAGTTCCTCTCCCAAAAGATATGCCCTTCTCTTTCCGTAGCTCACCTTGTTGGATGCGTCCTCCCATACTTCCCCCAGAAGCACCGAATCCTTATCTTTCTCTTTCATTGTTTTATGAATCAATCGTATAAACTCATCCGGAAGCTCATCTGCCACATCCAGGCGCCAGCCCTTTGCACCCAAGTCCATCCAATGCTTGACGACGCTGTCCTCACCTGTGATAATAAAGTCGACATATCCAGGGTCCATTTCATTGACGTTGGGAAGGCTGTCCACACCCCACCAGCACTCATAATCATCCTTGGAGCAATTGAAGCGGTACCATGAATAATATGGAGATTCGGCTGACTGATATGCCCCGATACCGGGATAGCTGCCGTACCTGTTGAAGTATATGCTGTCACTGCCGGTATGGCTGAAAACCCCATCCAGAATAACGGAAATTCCAAGCCTTCCTGCCTTTTCGCAAAGGTCCCTGAAGGTTTCGCTGCTGCCGAACATAGTGTCTATATTCTTGTAATCCGCGGTGTCATACTTGTGATTGCTGGGTGCTTCAAAAACAGGGTTCAGATATATAACAGACACACCAAGCTCCTTCAAATAATCCAGCTTTTCTATCACTCCGTGAAGATTCCCGCCAAAAAAATCCCACCTGGCAATACTTCCCTTCTCACAGTCCTTTATATAGAATGGAGTATCGCCCCAGTTTGCATAAATAAAGCTGTTTTTCTTGGGGTTCAGCACCTTGCAGTCTTTGTGCCCGTTTCTAAACCTATCCACAAATATCTGATACATTATGGCCTTTTTGTACCAATAAGGAGTACTTGCTTCTCTTCTGTAAACGGTAATCTGGTACCGGGGCGGAATTGTGCCGTATACACCTCCAATGCCCCCCAGGGTTCTTTCATTATTTCCGTAATAATACTTTTCATCCCCTATAACCAGTTCAAAATAGTACCATAAAAGCCCCGGCTTCTCAGGTGCCTCGATATTTGTATAATAGTCCTCCCCCTGCCCTTCCGGCGCGCTTAAGGCTATCCTCTGTTCAATGCCGCCTTCTGTGCTTACTATGACTTCAACTGAGCTTACCGGCCGTGAAGCCTTTACCGTAAGGCTGAGGCGAACAGTGCTTTTGCAGGGGACTGCTCCAAAGGGAAAGCGGTATTTCTCCCGGCGGGAGTTGTGCAGAATCATCATATCCGTCATAGTATCACCCTTTTGACCTCCCATATGCCCGAGGCATATTCGGATATTGTCCTGTCGCTGGAAAAAATCCCCGAGTGAGCAATATTTGCAATGCTCATCTTCATCCATTTGGATTTATTCCTGTAGAGTTCATCCACCCTTTTATGGGCTTCCGCATAGGCATTGAAGTCCTTCAGCACGAAGTATTCATCGTTATGCAAAAGAAGATGATTATAGATATCCAGGAACTCAACGCTGCTCACCGGGAAAAAGCCGTTTATAAGCTGGTCTACAACAGTCCTGATGCGCGGATCACTGTTATAAATCTCAATTGCGCTGTATCCGCCGTTCCTGTAATAGTCCAAAACCTCCTTCTCAGTCATTCCAAATATTATAATGTTTTCGTCCCCTACTTCATCCCTTATCTCGATATTTGCTCCGTCTAAAGTAGCAACAGTAATTGCGCCGTTCATCATAAGCTTCATATTTCCCGTACCGGAGGCTTCTTTCGTTGTAGTAGAAATCTGCTCGCTTATATCGGCAGCAGGTATTATCTTTTCCGCCAGAGATACCTTGTAGTCCTCCATAAATACAACCTTGAGCTTATTTTCTATGCTTTGGTCATTGTTTATCCTGTCGGCAATGGTATTGATAAGCTTGATCTCCTGCTTTGCCAGCTTGTAGCCCGGTGCAGCTTTGGCACCGAATATGAAGGTTCTCGGCATAATATCAAGCCCGGGATTCTCCCTCAGGCAATTGTACAGATACATTATATGAAGTGCATTCAGCAGCTGCCGCTTATATGCATGCATCCTTTTTATCTGTATATCAAATATTGAGTTTGCATCTATATCTATGAAGTATTCATCCTTGATAATTTTTGCCAGCTCAAGCTTGTTGTTCTGCTTTATCTGTCTTACTCTTTCCTGCACCTCCGGGTCATTCTGATACTTCAGGAATCTTATAAGGTCGGTAGGATGCTTTTTCCAGCCGGCTCCAATTTTGTCTGTGAGAAGCTGCGCAAGCTCCGGATTGCATTTCAAGAGCCACCTTCTGTGGGTGATTCCGTTGGTTTTGTTGTTGAATTTATAAGGATAAAAGTGGTAAAAGTCCGCAAGCTCCTGTTTTTTTAATATTTCAGTGTGAATCTTGGCAACACCGTTGACACTGTGGCTTCCTGCTATTGCAAGGTGGGCCATTTTCACATTCCCATCAGCCAGGATGGCCATTCTCGATATCTTGTCCCATTGCCCAGGATATCTGTTCCAAAGATCCCTGCAGAACCTCTCATTTATCTCTTCAATAATCATATAAATTCTCGGCAGCATGGGCTTGAACATATCTATCTGCCACTTTTCCAGGGCCTCGGACAGAATGGTGTGATTGGTGTAGGAAATTGTATTGGTAGTAATCTTCCACGCCGTATCCCAGTCGACACCCTCCTCATCAATAAGGATCCTCATAAGCTCAGGTATGGCAATGGCCGGATGCGTATCATTAATGTGAATTGCCACCTTCTCATCAAAATCATAGATATTGTCATTAGTACGTTTATATGACCTTACAATGCTCTGAAGGCCGGCCGATACGAAAAAGTACTGCTGTTTAAGCCTGAGTTTCCTGCCCTCCGCGAAGCTGTCATCCGGATACAAAACCTGTGAGATGGATTCCACGGAATATTTGTGTTCTACCGCTTTCATATAATCTCCCTTGCTGAAGGAGGACAAATCGAAATCCTTCTCAGGATTCTCCGCACTCCAAAGCCTTAGAGTATTGACTGTCCCATTATTATATCCGATTATAGGAGTGTCATAAGGAACGGCAAGTACTGTCTCATAATCCACATGCTTAAACTCCAGCCTATTATTCTTATACTCGGGGACAACCTTGCCTCCGAACCTGACTTCTACAGCCTTCCCCGCCTTCCTCATCTCCCAGACATTCCCTTCCCTGAGCCAATTCTCAGGAAGCTCCACCTGGTAGCCGTCAACAATCTTCTGCTGAAAAAGGCCGTACTTGTATCTTATTCCGCAGCCGTGCCCGGGTATCCCGAGAGAAGCCATGGAGTCCAGGAAACAAGCGGCAAGCCTTCCCAAGCCTCCGTTACCCAGCCCTGCGTCAGGCTCGGCAGACTTTACCTCCTTTAAGGTGCAGCCCAACTCTTGAAGCACTTCCTCACACACCTTTTCCAGTCCCATATTCACCAGGTTGTTGCCCAGAAGCTTTCCCAGCAGGAATTCAATTGAAAAATAATATACCTGCTTCGCATTCTTTCTGCGGTATTCTTCGTTGGTTCTGACCCAATCCATTGCGGCATAATCCCTTATAAGGCTTCCCAGAGCTGAATACCTTTCATTATTTGTTGCCTCTTTAAAAGTCTTTGCATGCATGGTCATAAGCTTTTTCAAATAATCTTCCTTAAATTTATTCTTATCAACAGACATATTTACACCTCATAATATAAAAATTCAGATAAAAAATAATTATTTCATCTATTATACAATATCTTTATAACATTAACCACGGGTAATAATTGAAGTTTAATATACATCATATGAAAAAGCCATAGCTTTGTTGACGGCACTGCCAATCAAAAGCACATCCCCGCCAAAGCTTCGGCAGGGATGTGCTTAAAGTACTATTACTTGTTTTCAGATTACCGCTTTTTTCTTAATTACCTCAGGATTGTCCGCATATCCTGTTATCTGCTTACCCTTTGTAACCCTTACGCTTTTATCCAATATGGAATTTGCAACTTCCGAATCCTCTTCTATCGAACAATTCTGCATAATAATACTGTCTTTTACTACTGCTCCTTTTTTAATCTTCACGCTTCGGAACAGAATACTGTTCTCCACCTGTCCGTCTATTGTGCATCCATTTGCTACAAGTGAATTTATTACCCTTGCATTTTCTTTATATTTTGTAGGAGGCTCATCCTTTACTTTTGTATATATGAGGCCATTCTTAAAAAACAGCTCCCTGGAAATATCCATGTCCAAAAGCTGCATGCTAGTCTTGTAATAGCTGTAAGTTGAATTAATGCAGGCCAGATAGCCTTCAAATCCGTATCCGAATATCTTCAGCTTATGCAGGTACTTATACACTGCTTCCCTGAAGTAATCGCAGTAACCTGTTGAAACACAGCTGTTCACTATATCAAGAAACAGTGATTTTTTCATTATGTACATTTCCATGGATATATTGCATTCACTTTCATTCCCAAAGTTTATATCAATACGCTCAACTCTTCCGTATTCATCCATTTCAAGTGTGTTGCAGTACTGATAATCCACAGTGCAGTTGTCTGCTTTCTTATAGATAATTGTTATATCTGCCCCGGTTTCATTGTGATGCTTTATTGCTTCCTGATAATCCAGGTTGCATATCATGTTGCTGGGGGTTATTATCACATTATTTTGCTTGCTGAAATTTAAATAGTCCATATGGCATTTGAAGTTCTCGATATCGCCCCTGTAAATGCCCAAATTGTAATAATCATACATGGGATTCATTACGAACAGTCCGTCATTTTTTCTGTCCAGGTCCCATGCTTTCCCTGACCCCAAGTGATCCAAAAGGGATCTGTACTTGTTTTGTGTAAATATGCTTATATTCTGGACTCCGGCATTTACCAGGTTTGAAAGAGCAAAGTCTATCATCCTGTATCTTCCTGCTATCGGTACCGCTGCTAAAGGTCTATGGCCTGTCAATCCTTTTATATTGTCCTCTCTCTCATTCAGGTTGATGATTCCCATATAATCCAGCATAGTATCCCCTCCTTCAGTTTATTCTACCGAATCCTTAGATATATACCGTTCCTTGGGGCAGCTGCTCATATTCTCCTACAAGTGTTATGGATTCTGATGTACTGTCACCGATCCTGCAGCCGTTGTTAATAACTGATTCCAAACCGATTATGGCACGTTCTACTACTACGTTTTCACCAATCATAACCTTGGGCATTACCACAGTGTCTATAACTTTTGTATCCTTACCGATGTAAACTCCCGGGAACAGGACAGAATTCCTGACTTCCCCGTGTATGACACAGCCTTCGCCTACCATGGAGCACTTTATGTCAGCTGTTGCTCCCGCAAAATGAGGCGGCCTTATTGCATTAACCGAGTATATCTTCCATTTGGGATCAAAAAGATTAAGCCTGTTATCCTCCTTCAGCAGGTCCATATTAGCTTCCCACAAGCTTTCAACAGTCCCGACATCCTTCCAGTATCCGTCAAAGGGATATGCAAAAAGCCTTATTCCGCTGTTCAGCATCTTGGGTATGATGTTTTTGCCGAAATCATTGCTGGATTCCGGATCTGCTTCATCCTCTATAAGGTATTTTTTCAATATATTCCAGTTGAATATATATACCCCCATTGAAGCAAGGTTGCTTTTTGCATTCTTTGGTTTCTCGGCAAACTCTTCTATCCTGCCGTCAGGCCCGGTATTCATAATCCCGAATCTGCAGGTCTCCTCCCATGGGACTTCAATTACTGCAATGGTTGCTTCCGCCGATATCTCCTTATGATAGTCCAGCATCTTTGAGTAATCCATTTTGTAGATGTGATCTCCCGCAAGTACTACAACATAATCCGGATCATACACATCAACAAAATTAATATTCCGATATATTGCATTTGCAGTGCCTTTATACCATTCTCCCCCCCTTTCATTCACATATGGCGGCAGAAGCGTGACCCCGCCTTTCTTTCTATCCAGGTCCCAGGGGCTCCCTATCCCTATATACGAATTCAATACAAGGGGCTGATACTGTGTCAATACGCCTACGGTGTCTATTCCCGAGTTGGAACAATTACTCAATACAAAATCAATGATTCTGTATTTACCTCCAAAGTACACAGCGGGCTTTGCAATCTTTTTGGTAAGCAATGCAAGCCTGCTTCCCTGCCCGCCAGCCAGGATCATTGCTATCCATTCCTTTTTCTTCATGCGTACCCCTCCTCTAATTAATATGTTTATCCATATTTATTAAAGCCCCCGATGATTTATTCTATAAAACAGGTTTATTATTTTAATGCTTCGGTTTCCAGCCGGACTGTTTCCGCTTTTCTTTCCTTCTCCGGAATGGAGGCAGGTTTTAAATACAATACTGCCAAAGGCGGTACATTAATTTCGATCATATGCTGCCGGTTGTGCCATTCCTTCTTAACGGCAGAAGAAATTCCGGTATTATTGAAGCCTGAACCGCCAAACTCCGGACGGTCACTGTTGAATATCTCATAATAGCTGCAGTTGTATGGCACCCCGATTTTATAACCCTCATATACTGCAGGAGTGAAGTTGCATACTGCAACAACAGTATCTTCCGGCCTTTTCCCCTTGCGCAGGAAGGTTATTATGCTTTGCATCGAATTATCCGCATCAATCCATTCAAATCCTTCAAATACATGATCCAGTTCCCAAAGGGCCGGTTCCCTTGCATATACCTGATTAAGCATTTTTACATAGTTCTGCATCCCCCTGTGCATTTCAAAATCCAGCAGCATCCAATCCAAGGGATGGTCATACCTCCACTCAATATACTGTCCCAGCTCCCCTCCCATGAAAAGCAGCTTCTTCCCCGGATGCGCAGCCATATACCCCAGAAAAACTCTAAGGTTTGCAAATTTTTGCCAGTAGTCCCCGGGCATTTTATCAAGCAAGGATTTCTTCCCATGGACAACCTCGTCATGGGACAGCGGAAGAACATAGTTCTCGGAATATGCATACATAAGAGAGAAGGTGAGAAGGTTGTGGTGCCGCTTCCTGTCCGAAGGATCCGTTTTCATGTATTTAAGCATATCGTTCATCCAGCCCATATTCCATTTATAGTTGAAGCCCAGTCCGCCAAGATAGGTAGGAGCCGTCACAAGGGGCCAGGCGGTGGACTCTTCGGCTATCATCATTACACCGGGAAAATACTCAAAAACAACTTTGTTAAGCTTCCTGACAAAATCCACGGCCTCAAGATTTTCCCTGCCCCCAAAAATATTGGGTATCCATTCTCCAGGTTTTCTGTCATAATCAAGGTACAGCATGCTTGCAACTGCATCAACTCTCAGGCCGTCTACATGATACACGTCAAACCAGAACACCGCATTTGATATTAAAAAGCTCTGCACTTCGGGCTTCCCAAGGTCAAAATTGCAGGTTCCCCATCCGTAATTTTCACCTTTTTTGGGATCTTCGTACTCATATAGTGTTGTACCGTCAAAAAGCCTCAGGCCATGATCATCCTTGCAGAAATGCCCCGGTACCCAGTCCAGTATCACCCCGATGCCCTCCTGATGGCATTTGTCTACAAAGTACATAAAATCATAAGGCGAGCCATATCTGCTGTTGACTGAGTAGTATCCCGTGGACTGATACCCCCAGGAGCCGTCAAAAGGATGCTCTGTAAGGGGCATCATCTCAATATGAGAAAAGCCCATATTCTTTACATAGTCCACCAGTTCTTCCGCGAGTTCCCTATAGGAATAATACCTTCCATCGGGTTTTTGCCTCCATGAGCCTGCATGTACCTCATAAATGTTTACAGGGCTTTCATAAATATTCGTTCTTTTTCTATGCTCCATCCAATTGCCGTCATTCCATTTATAGCTTCCAAGGGAAACAAGCTTTGATGCAGTACCCGGCCGAAGCTCCGAATAAAACGCAAAGGGGTCTGATTTTGCAATAACTCTTCCATCCCTGGAGTGTATCTCATATTTGTACATAACCCACTCTCTTAAGCCGGGAACAAATACTGACCATATTCCTGAATTATCGTCCTTTGACATGGGATTGGCGCCGCTTCTCCAATTGTTAAAATCCCCTATCAGATGCACAGCATCGGCATTGGGGGCCCATACAAGGAATTGCGCTCCATCAGTACCGTTAATATTAGTGAAATGTGCACCCAAAAAACCATAACTCCTATAGTGGTTCCCCTCCCTGAAGAGATAAGCATCATATGAACTGTGGGGTTGTCCCTCCATAAGCATCTCCTCCCTGGCTTATTCATCAGGCTATTTGCCTTTTCTCTTTTTTCCCCCCGAACATCTTCCCGGATTTCTCGGCACTGCCGAAAACGCACATGGCACAATCATAAATCCTTACATGCTTATGATATTATTATTCGACTCATATTATATATTTCCTGCTAATACTTAATTTAACATATAGCATAATTGCTTCTGGAAAAATTTGCTTTCCACAGGTACAAAACTGTAGTATAATGAAACTAATGAGACAGGCTGAATGCTAACCCGTAAGCCTTTTGAGAGGAGATATCCAATTGAAAAAATATGCTTACAGAAGAATAGCTTTAGCTATGCTAACCCTGATCATACTTTTTATGACGGTTATCCCGTCTTATGCCGACACATATGTATACAAAAGAGGAGATTCCTCGGCGGAAGTTGCAGAGATTCAGGCTGCACTTAAGAAGCTCGGCTTTTTTGACGAAGTCTGCACAGGCTACTTCGGAGAAGTTACCGAAGGCGCAGTATTGAAATTTCAAGAAAAATATAACTTAAGCACTGATGGAATATTAGGCCCCATAACCATCGGAAAGCTTAATGAACTGACGGGAGGGCATATTGCAATCTCAAGCCGTTCCTCCTCCGCCAAAAAAGATACTACAAAGGTCAATGTCCGGTACAAAATAAAAAAGGGGGATACCATATGGGATATTGCGGGTGACTATAATGTATCCGTAGAATCCATCCTTGATTATAACGGACTTGATGAGAACAGCATACTTACCATAGGTGATGAAATTATCATTCCCAATGTTGTAAAAGTAGTGAAGCCTGCCCCTGTGCCGACAGTACCTCCGCCCTCCGAGCAGGACAGCTCGGAGCTTGGCAATATATATGAGCATAACAAAAATATATATGTGGCAAAAGAAGGAGATACAATAGAATCCATAGCGGAGGATTATGGTGTTGCTGCAGAGGCAATAAAGAATGAAAACAATTTTAATGATGATACAATTATTCAGATTGGGCAGGAAATAAAAATTCCTGAAGGAACCGATCAAGATGTTGAAGAAGATGCTATGGAATCTTCCGATACCTCCGGCACAATGGGTGAATACCTTGACTGGTTCAAAGATGTTCAGTACATATACGATAAGGGTGACAAAGCTACAGTCACCGATATAGAGACAGGCAAATCCTTTAATGTCCGGAGATTGTACGGCAGAAACCACGCCGATACCGAACCTCTAACCTCTGAGGATACAAAAATCATGAAGAGCATATACGGCGGAAGCTGGAGTTGGGACAGAAGGCCCATAATATTAACTATAGAGGATGATGAGGGCGTTCTGAGAAAAATTGCAGCCTCCATGAACGGGATGCCCCATGGGGGAGAAGATATAACCGATAATGGCATGAAAGGACACTTCTGCATACACTTCAGGAACAGCAGGACACACAGCGGAAGCAGATCAGATCCGGGGCACCAGAAAGCAGTCAAGATGGCAGCAGGATTAGAATAGGGCAGGGCTCTTAGGTTATAAAGGGCGGGTAACACAGAATACACGGATGCCTTTGTTTTCCCCACCGTGTTTTCGGTGGGTTCCCGTTTTTTTGCTGCACGTTGCTTTACCCGCAGTCCAAATCCGTGTTCCGGCGTCTTAAGAATGTTTTCATAATTTTATTTACTTTTTGCAATTTAGTGCTATAATTAAATTGTATAATATATTTATTAATATTTATTATTAATATCTTTTGTACTTTATTTATCAAACTTGACAAATTTTTCCTAATAAATATTGACAAAAATAAATTATTACATTATGATTTTTGTATGCCGTATTGTGATAAAAATTTATCATAATGAGGGTAGCTGTAATGTATGCATCCTGCAGTAGTTCCAAGTTCATTCAGATAGATAGCGCATCAATATGGATTATTAGCTCCTTTTTGATAAAAAAATTTCGCTGGAGGAATGAATATGATTGATTTAATTAAATTCTTAAAAGAAAAGGGCTATAAAGTTACTCCCCAGCGTATAGCCGTTTACGACATACTGAAGAATACAAAAGAACATCCGAGTGTTGACATGCTGTATAGCAAGCTTCAGCCGGTATATCCCACAATGAGCCTGGCAACGGTATATAAGTCCCTTGAGGTATTCAAGGAGCTTGGGTTGGTTCAAGAACTCAATGTAGGGGAAGATAAATTCCGGTATGACGCAAATGTTAATCAACATCCTCATATTACTTGCATAAATTGTGGAAAAGTTGAAGATGTATACGATGAAATGCTTTTTGACCTTGCGGATCAAGTGCAGAAAAAGACAGGTTACCAGCTTACCAATCAGCAGCTTTATTTCTTCGGTTATTGTCCCAGCTGCAAAC
>JAGOLK010000002.1:13826-73391 GCA_017994115.1 Clostridia bacterium
TGTGGAAAAGTTGAAGATGTATACGATGAAATGCTTTTTGACCTTGCGGATCAAGTGCAGAAAAAGACAGGTTACCAGCTTACCAATCAGCAGCTTTATTTCTTCGGTTATTGTCCCAGCTGCAAACTCAATCAATAACAATTTTCAGGATACGAGGCACAGGGAAAGGGACACGGGGACGGAGACACGTCCCCATGCCCTATTCCCCATTCTTTTTTTTCACTGTACTAACATAGATTCATTAAGAGCATTTCTTACTGCCTTTATTACCTTGCTCAACACATAGGAGGTAGTTCCCGTATCACTTGCAGCTGCCACATCCTGTTTCTTTATTATTGTATAGATTACGTCGGAAATTTCATCCTTGATGTTGGGATTGTTGCTTATGTAGTCGGGGGGCATTTCGATAAGCTTTATGTCCTTTATTTTTGCGTTCTTTATTGTTACCTCCGCCTTGACATCCCCGGATTCCGTTTTCTCTACACCCACATATACCCCATCATTATATTTCAAATATGTATAGCCTGAAGCAGCAAGCCCCGCTTCATTACTTCTTAATGTAAACAATAAAACCAAGCCAATAACCAGAACAATGAATAATACAGCATAAATTATGAGATTTTTCTTGGTTAATAAAATAATTCTCGGTTTGATAAATATCCCTCCCATCTTAGTCAATTACTTTTAGCCAGTTATATTTCTTTATATAAAGTTATTACGAAAGGGATAAATATATGCAACCTTTTTTAAAAAAGCAATACTAAGATATTTTGAAACTCAATGGCTTTGACTGACAGAATTAGTCCACTTGCCGCATCTGTCCCCCCACATTGACACAACCTTGCCGTCCATTTCAACCTTAATTACTTCACAGGAATTGTCACAGCCGGAGCACTCAAAGCTTGCAGGCACAAAATCAAAATCATCAGCCTCAAATCCTCTGAACCCTGTTGTTTTGCCGCTCCTTAATATATACTCCCTGGCAAGCATAGCCGCACCTATTGCCCCCATTACGTTGTAATGCTCGGGAACAACAACTTGGTGCCCTATTATCTTTTCAAAGGCTGTTTTTATACCTTTGTTTGCAGCTACTCCTCCCTGAAATACGAAAGGCGGTTCAAGCTTTTTCCCTCTTCCGAGATTGTTTATATAATTCCTCACAAGAGCTTCACACAATCCATTGATAATGTCGGCTTTTGAGAAGCCATACTGCTGCTTGGCAATCATATCAGATTCAGCAAACACAGTGCACCTGCCGGCGATCCTGACGTTCCTTTCGGCTCTCAAGGCTAGATCTCCGAACTCCTCGATTCTCACCTTCAGCCTTTCGGCCTGATGCTCCAGGAAGGAACCTGTGCCTGCAGCGCACACTGTGTTCATTGCAAAATCAACTACCATTCCATTCTTAAGCATTATAATCTTTGAATCCTGTCCGCCGATTTCAAATATGGTCCTTGCGTCAGGAAAATATGTAATAGCAGCAGTTGCATGAGCCGTTATTTCATTTTTTACTACATCGGCTCCCACCATCATGCCGCTAAGCTGTCTGCCGCTGCCCGTAACACCTGCGCCTAACACCTTTGAGCTGCTTCCCAGCTCTGCTTTAAGGGTTCTCAGTCCCTCCTTCACCGATTCGAGAGGCTGGCCGTTTGTTCTGATATATTGCTTTGATAATACATTGAAGCTGTCATCCACTGCTATCACATTTGTACTCACAGATCCTACGTCTATTCCTATGTAGAACTTCATTATTTACCTCCGATTCCGCTTAAGTAAGTTCTCAACTTCAAGTGTTCCCTATAAGCTATTTATGTAATCAAAAAAATATCATAATTTTCTATGTTTTCATTTAAAAAATATTATATAATTGTAGCTGATACTAAATATCTACAAAATTCGACACTCAACAAGGAGTAATAAATATGACAGAAAAAACCGCATTTATTGATTTCAACAGCTTTATAAACTCCATTTCATTATCCCTGGATTTGGCGGAGGGGGCCGCCTTTAAGGACGAACACAAAAGGATTAATTTTAATGTTCCTATACCAAGATTCAGCATATATAACCACAACTTCGCCAGCCACTCAAAACGGACAGCCCTTGCATCACTTTGCATTGCAGAAGAGCTTAATTATGACGGGGAGAGGCTTAAGAATCTTTATATTGCCTCCAGCATGCACGATATCGGTGCGGTTGAAGCCTTTGCCGAAGCCCACGGAGACAGCAGCTTCATATATGAGCATTCCGAATTCGGTTCCAATATTATAAAGAAACTGCCGCTGGATAAATGTATTTCAAGGTTCATAAAATTTCATCACGAGAACTGGGATGGCTCAGGCCCCAACGGGCTTGCAGGAAGTAACATCCCTGAGGAAGCCCAGATAATACATATAGCTGATATGTTTGAGCTTATTTACAATGATGAACAGCCGTACTGGATGCAGAAGGAATATATAATTAATTGGATTCAATCCAACAAAGGAAAAATGTTCAGCAGCAATATTTCGGATGCATTTATGGAAGCATGCAAAAATGAAAGGTTCTGGCTTGACATGGAGAATATCAATACCAATCCTGTTATCTTAACCCGCAAACATCCCCCTATCAAGACATCGGTATCTCTCAATACAATAAAAAATATTGCCGTTGTCTTTGCAGCAATAATAGATAAGAAAAGCACCTTTACCCATGAGCATTCCATAGGTTTATCCAATCATGCCTCAATGTTTTGCAAGTATTACAATTTTGACAAGGAATCAACAATGAAAATGAAAATTGCGGCCTTGCTCCATGATATAGGAAAGCTTGCCATCCCCAACCACATATTGGACAAGCCCGGGAGCCTCAATGCGAATGAATACTCTATAATCAAATCCCATACTTACTATACAAAACTCATTCTGGGCAATATTTCAGGTATGGAAGAAATTACTCCCTGGGCAGCCAACCACCATGAGACCCTGAGAGGTACGGGCTATCCGGAAGGTATTGGCGCAGAAAGGCTATGCCATAAATCAAGAGTTATGGCAGTGTGTGATGTATATCAGGCTTTGACGGAAGACAGGCCTTACAGGGACGGAATGAAAAAAGAAAAAGCCCTTGAAATAATTGATTCAATGGCTGAGATCGGAAATCTTGATGCAAATATAGTAAAGGACTTAAAAGAGATTATTTAGCACTGTCTTTAATCTCCTCCATTAAATTTCCTATTATGGATATTCCTTCGGCGATTTGTCCGAGGCTTGCAGCGGCAAAGCTTATCCTTATATGCTTCTCTCCGGCATCCCCCTTTATGAATACGGTACCCGGCGTAAAAATTACCTTTCTGTCTCTGCACCTTTCAAAAAGTTCAACGGATGATACCTTCTCCGGCAGCTTTACCCACAGATTCAACCCTCCATAAGGCTGGGTGAAGCTTGCCCCCCTAAGATACTTTCTTGCAGATCTTACTGCTTCAAAATACCTCAGGCTGTATTCCCGTTTCATATATTCCAAGTGCTTGCTCCATATGCCGCTTCTGAAGTACAAATCAAGAACCCTTTGCATTAATCCTGAAGTATATATGTCTGTTATATGCTTGATACCCATAACATTTTCCTTCAAGCCTTCCGGAATTATCAGATATCCCACTCTAAGCCCCGGCATGAATATCTTGGAGAAGCTTTTTATATATATCACCCTGCCTTCACTGTCAAGCCCCTTAAGAGGCCTTTTCCCCACGTCAAGATAACTCAGGTCGCTCATGTAATCATCTTCAACCACCGTAACATCATATTTTCTGCAAAGCAGCAGAAGATATTTTCTCTTCCTTTCAGAATAGGTGTATCCGGTAGGATTCTGAAAATTCGGCATAACATAGATAAGCTTGGGCTTAATAAGCGCTAGCTTTTTTTCCAGCTCCT
The DNA here is from genome assembly GCA_017994115.1 of Clostridia bacterium. Lineage (GTDB taxonomy): Bacteria > Bacillota > Clostridia > Lutisporales > Lutisporaceae > BRH-c25. The sequence goes on from JAGOLK010000002.1 coordinate 17,732, forward strand.
TCATATCCGGGCCGTCTGCCATAAGCGGTATTTCAACTATCTTTGCCCCCCTTGACTTGAATACGGCTACAGCTCCGTTATATGTCGGACTCTCTACAAAGACGTAGTCTCCGTTGGTTAAAAGCACCCTGGATATAATATCTATGCCCTGCTGTGCACCGGAAATTACATGTATATCGGAGGCTTCCGCGTTAATTCCATATTCCGTCAGATATTTTGATATCGACTCCCTTAAGGGTTTATACCCCATATTTTCATGATACATGAAGGCTCTTCCCCCGTCCCGTTCCAATACTTCATCCAGCATCCTTCTGAAGTCTCTTATGGGGAAAAGCTTTGGGTCCGGGGAAGCTGTTGAAAGATTAATGATATCCTCATCTTCTCCCATATCCATATCAAACTCTATTTCATCCAAAGAGTAGGTAAAATTATTTTCCAGGTTTATCACAGCCTTCAGCGGCATTACGTAAGTTCCGCTTCCCACCTTCTTATAAACCAGCTTGTTATCCTCCAATAGCTTGTAAGCATTGACTATGGTTATACTGTTCACTCCCAGATGCTCAGCGAAGCTTCTGATTGTAGGAAGCTTGCAGTCTTCTGTAAGAATACCTTCAATTATATATTTTTTCAGCTGCTCATACAGCTGTATATAAATCGGACTGCCGCTGTTCTTGTCTATATTTATTTCTATATCCTTCGGAATTATCACATCACCCATACCCTCACCTCATTTTGTATCGATACAATTATTGTAGCATATTTATGTGTTCTCATAAAGAATAAGCTGAATTTTTCCGATATTTTATATAAGATCTATACCAAAGCAAAAAAGGATTGCAGCTTTGGCGTAATGTCACATGGAGGTGGAAAAATGAAGATCGAGAATTCAAACATCTGTTTAAAGAGTGAGCGTTCCTCGGTAACCTTTAAACAAAAACAGGAAAATTTGCAGCTCTGGATAGGCGATAATCCTGAAACATCTATGAATAGTCCCCCCGGAATCATTATTGATATCTCAAAAAAAGCCATGGAACTTCATCAGCAAATCAGCAGCAGTAATTCCCAATGCATTGATACTGATAATGAAGAGGAACTTGTCGGAGAAGACAAACAAAAGCTTATGCTTATCGAAGCAATGCTGACGCAACTTCTGGGCAAAAAATTTAAATTCAAAATACCGAAAAAGATCAGAATCAACAGTGATATGCCGAATAACCGGGGAGTTCCGGCAAATCGCGGCGACGGGAACCCAAGAGCCGGATGGGGATTGATCTACGACAGTAAATCCATTCATTATGAAAGTGAAAAGGTGTCTTTCAGCTCAACCGGAACTGTAAGAGCTTCCGACGGAAGAGAAATCAAAATAGACCTTCAACTGAATATGAGCAGGGAGTTTTTCTCCAGTGAAGAAATTCACATAAGAGCAGGGGATGCGTTAAGAAAGGATCCCCTTGTCATAAATTTCGATGCTCCTTCGGCAATGCTGTCAGACAATAAATTCAGTTTCGATATTGACTGCGACGGAAATCCTGACCAGATATCCCGGCTTCTTGCGGGAAGCGGTTTCCTATCTCTCGATGTTAACAATGACGGGAAAATAAATGACGGAAGCGAGCTTTTCGGCCCTCAAAGCGGCGACGGCTTTGCTGATTTATCACAATATGATCTGGATGAAAATGGATGGATAGACGAAAACGACATAATTTTCGACAGACTTAGAATATGGACAAAGGACGAATATGGAAATGACTTACTCTTTGCTCTCGGCGAGAAGGGTATAGGCGCAATATACCTGGGCAGCGCAGGAACGGCCTTCAGCTTGAGAGGAGAAGAAAACAAGGAAAACGGAATCATTCAGAAAACCGGCATTTTCCTTCATGAGAACGGTACTGCCGGATCGGTGCAGCATGTGGATTTGGTAGTTTAAAAGGTAAGAAGCGCGCTTCTTACCTTTCTACTTTTTCTACCATCTGTATTTTAGTACCGTCGCTTTTCATCTTAAATAATCTGTTTGAGGCAGAATCAACAATGAAGTACAGCCATCCGTCAGCGATATTTATGAACTTGGAGCTTTCATAGTTCAGAATTGCCTTATCTGTGCCATCCTTTTTTATCCTGAATATCCTGTTGCCGTTATATCCATTGCAATAATATACCCATTCCTCCGATACATTTATAAAAAGGGCTTCTTCCTTCGTAAGCTCCGTATTCTCAGTTCCGTCAGTCCTTATCTTATAGAGCTTGTTCCCGTTAGAGCCATTGCTGTAGTATATCCAGTCTCCGTCCACATTTATATATGCTGCTGAATCCTCCGACACTCTGACATTTTCCTTTCCGTCAATACTGACCTTATATATCCTCTTTTTATCATCTCCGTTAGTGTAATAAATCCACCCCTCATGCACATTCAAATATGAGGAAAATTTGTCTCCGATGAGTGTTTTTTCTGTGCCGTCGGTTTTGATCTTGTAAATTCGCCTGTTATCGGATGCATTGCTGTAATAAATCCATTCATCCACAACATTTATGAAGGAAGCAGAGTCGTTTGTCAGCTTTGTCCTTTTAGTGCCGTCTGTTTTTACCTTATATATACTGCTTTTTTCCGTTTCTTCAATATTGCTGTAATACACCCAGTCTCCCTGCACATTCAGGAACATTGACCTATCACTGTTTAATTTGGTTTTTTCCGATCCGTTTATTCTCATTTTGTATATACTTACATCATCATTGCCGTTACAGTAGTATACCCAGCCTTCCTGGAATGCCACAACACCTCCGTTTGTTATATTTCCCAGGGTATTGCCATACCCCTCTGCCGGCATTCCGACTGTATCTTCAAGGGGGTCCGCATCCCTGCCGAAGCAGCCTGAAACAGCAAATATAATTAAAAGCATCAACGCTGAAATCCTAATGAGCTTCTTCATATTTATTCCCCTCACATATATATTCCCTTCATATATTCTACACAGTTTTTATTTTTCCTTTAACTGTAACGCAATATAAGAATTATGCGACGCATCTGAAGTTTGTAGTCATACTGCAGAGCACTATCCTTGTATAACAGCGAGCACTTATTGGCTTTGGGCAACAGAATCGAGTGAAGATATGCAGTAAAATCCGTGGGATTTACGTGAGGTAAATCCAGCACATACCAACAGGAGGTTGGGTTTATGTGCGTCAGGATTTTACAAGTATCAAGCTCTGATTCTGTCCAAAGCTAATATCGTGCGAGTCGGTATACAAGGTTTTTGCTCTGGGAGCATGACTGCAAACTGATAGCTGCAGAGGGCAAAGGTTCATATTGTATTTAAGCTGCAAAAAAAGCTATAATTATATAAAGCATATAAGGCTAATTCTTTACATATCGGGAATAATAAAGCAATACGAATATATTATGCGAGGTGGACCTATGGGAGTTCCCAGCTTTAAAAGGCTTCCGATGCACATTGGAGTTATTCCCGACGGAAACAGGAGATGGGCCTTGGGAAAGGGCTTAGAGAAGCAGGATGGATACTATCATGGAGTTAAACCGGGCTTTGAGCTTTACAAATTATGTGTTGAACTTGGTATAAAAGAGTTAACCCTATATGGCTTTACAGAAGACAATACCAGGAGGCCCTCCATACAGACACAAGCTTTCAGAAAAGCTTGCGTCGATGCTGTAATGGAACTTACAGGGAAGGATGCGGAGCTATTGGTCATTGGGAATACCAGCTCCCCCATGTTTCCTCAGGAGCTTCTTCCTTATACCAAGAGGGTAAAGTTCGGGCGGGGGCTTATTAAAATCAACTTCCTGGTCAATTATGGATGGAACTGGGATTTGAGCCATGCAGGACATATTGCCTCTGCCGACATTTCAAGAGTGGACCTGATTATCCGATGGGGCGGAAGGCGCAGGCTCAGCGGTTTTCTGCCTATACAATCGGTGTACGCTGATTTTTATATTGTCGATGACCTATGGCCGGATTTTAAACCGGAGCATCTGTATAAAGCCCTTGAGTGGTATCAGTATCAGGATGTGACCCTTGGAGGATAAAAATGGAGGGACGGAATATGAAATACGATATTGAAATCCCCATGCCCCGGAAGGTTCAATTAATACTGGATAAGCTGCATGAGCACAATTACCAAGCTTTCATCGTAGGAGGCTGCGTAAGGGACAGCATCCTTGGGAAAGTGCCCGGAGACTGGGATATTGCAACTGATGCGTTACCCGGAGAGGTAAAAGAATTATTCCAAAAAACTGCGGATACGGGGATCCGGCATGGCACCATCACAGTAATAATTGAGAAAAGCCTCTTTGAGGTTACCACTTACCGTATAGACGGTGAATACGCTGATTTCAGGAAACCCAAGGCTGTAACCTTTACTTCTTCCATTGAAGAAGACCTTTCAAGAAGGGATTTCACCATAAATGCCATTGCTTACAGCCCTGAAGCCGGAATTGTGGATCCCTTTGGCGGTACAGCGGATATCAGAAAAGGGATTATAAGGACAGTAGGAGACCCTGAAGTAAGATTCAGTGAAGATGCCCTTCGTATGCTGAGGGCCGTACGCTTCTCCGCACAGCTCGGATTTTCTGTTGATGAGAGAACGCTGAAATCCATTGAAACAAACAGCAGTCTGATAGGAAGCATAAGCCCCGAGCGTATTAAAGATGAACTTACAAAAATACTATTATCCGATAACCCCCTTTGCTTTTCGCTGCTGATGGATACAAAGCTGATAAAATATACTCTGCCGGAGTTTGAGCCCTGCTTTTTAACCAATCAGAACAATCCTTACCATTCGTATAATGTAGCTGAGCATACACTGCGCTCAGTGGCCCATATTGAAAAGGACAAGATCCTTAGATGGGCGATGCTGCTGCATGATATAGGGAAGCCAGGCACAAAAACCACAGACGGCAAAGGAATAGATCATTTTTATAATCACCAGCAGCTAAGTGTCAAGCTTTCCGGAACAGTCATGTCAAGGCTGAGATTTGATAAAAAGTCCATGGACAAAATACTTCTGCTGGTGCGATCCCATGATATGCACATAAAGGCTGATCCAAAATCAGTCAGGAAAGCCATGTCCAGAGTTGGAGATGATATGTTTGAAAGCCTTCTTAAGGTCATTGAGGCGGATAAAAAGGCTCAGAACCCCGGACTTCTTAAGGAACGCACCGGGAAATTCATAAAAATATGGGAAATATATAAGGATATCAAGGAAAAAGGCCAGTGTACAAGCCTGAAATCCCTTGCCGTAAACGGTGATGACCTTATTGCCTTGGGTATCAAACCCGGAAAGAAGATAAAAGAACTCCTCAACAGCCTTTTAGAAAAGGTTATTGAAGAGCCCGAGCTTAACCGGAAGGAAATATTATTGAATCTAATTTGCCAGCATAATCGAGCCGAATGATATTGCCAAAGCTACCAGCCACATTACTGCTACTATAATGATGCTCTTCTTTTCAGGAATGCCTGATACTGCAGATATGCCGAATACCATAAGTATTGACTGCCAGATAACAAATGGGTCAAGATTGTTAAGCAGTACATCTTTGAATGTTGGACTTAAATTCAAGTATAGAAGGTTGCCCGTGAAATACATGTAGGCAAACTTTACCACCATACCAACAATAGATGCCATATATGCCAGAGTATAGACTGCCAGAACCTGTTTGTATTTTATTTCACCCTTGAGTGCTCTGATAAATGCCTTATATACAAGTGCAATCAGCAGAATGATGGCGACTGTTGATATTGCTGCCACAGCAGCAGAAATTAGGCTCATCATAGGCGTATTCATAAAAGCAATTGATGGCCTTAATGCTTCAGCCTGTTCAGGCGGCATAGCTGCTGCCTTTTCTTCCATCATTTCAATAAACAAATCCTCGCCAAGAATCTTGGTTCCATAGGTATATAAACCCATCACAAGTGCTATAACGAACAGCTTCAATGCCCAGACAGGCTTCTCGATGTAATCCCTGAACAGCTCCGTTGGTTTGACAAAAAACAGCTTTAGCTTTTTAAGCATTTTATTACCCCCACAAACAAAATATTGAGTCCGTCATTGATATTATACAGAATTTGGAACCATAAGTAAATAAGGCCTTAGGCCTTATTCCAATTCATGTATGGTAATTTTTCTTGTGTGCAGAGTATGGTTCCAATCTTTGTTTTTCATCATTATTATTCCTTCAATGGCTATTGGTATCCAGGTAAGGCAATACAACATATATACCGGATAGAACAGCAGCAGCTTCCAGGACATCTTCCCGTCATAGAATAAGCATAAAGGTATCAGTATTAATTGTACTATACCGTACAGCCTGAAGAATTCCGGAGCAATGCTTAATGACAAGATATACAAATCGTAGTCCATAATATATGCATTTATTGGCGGGATAAGCAGCATAATGCCGCCTGCAAGCAGTACATAAGGCTGCAGCGTATATACCGCACAATCAATTAATGCGGCATTCCTTTCCCGCGTACCCTTTATGAAAAGCCTGACAAAGTATCTTGAGCAGACATCGGCAAAGCCCTGCATCCATCTTCTCCTTTGCCTCCATGACTGGGCCAGGGTCAAAGGCTTTTCATCGTAAACTATTGCTTCATGCGCCCATCCTACCTTGATGTTGTTAAGCATAAGCTTCATGGTAAACTCCAGGTCTTCTACAAGGCAGGTGGCATTCCAGCCTATCCTTTTCAGCACTTCAACATCCACGCAGAAGCCTGTGCCTCCTATTTCGCAGCTCATTCCAAGGAATGACCTCGCGCATTGGAACAGCCTGTTGGAGGACCAGAATGCAATGGAATAGCTTGCTGTGATCCATGTATCATTAGGATTCTTGCTGTCTATGTACCCCTGTATTACCTTATGCCCGTCGCAAAGCTTGTTATTCATTTCTCTCAGAAAGTTCCTTGATACCAGGTTGTCTGCATCAAAAATTACCGCCCCATCATAGTCGCTGCCTTCATCGTAAAGTATCTTTTCAAATGCCCACTGCAGAGCATATCCCTTGCCCCGCTTCTTATTATCGTTCCTTTCCAGTACATTTGCTCCCGCTGCCCTTGCAGCAGCTGCGGTATTGTCGGTGCAATTATCCGCAATCACATAAATATCGTAGGAATCCTTGGGATAATTAAGCTGCTTCAGGTTATCCACTATGTTTTCTATTACTATCTCTTCATTATGAGCGGGAATAAAGACAGCAAACTTTTTTATCGGCAGATAATTTTTTGAAGCCTTGCCGTAAATTTTCTCTGCCAGACCGAAAACTGAGGTGATAAAGTAATATATGCCTATTAAAAAGAAAAATATCTGAAATATCAACAATAGTATATTTATAATGTCCTTGAGCATTAATGTCATTCCTTCCGCTTGCGTTAAGAGTCCTATTGTTTGCACATATACAATGATATCATTTTCCTCCGGCAGTTCAAAATACTACTGATTATAATATTTCATACTGCTTTTCCATTATTCTCATTTTATGCAAAAATAACTCATCCGATTGCAATCGTCCTTGAAATCTGTCCGCAATACTTTGATTTGGAAAAAAAATAAGACTCCTCGTCTTATTATTTCAATTCTATGCAAATATATTATTAATTCATATTTTGCAGATAGTTAATAGCTTTTTGGCTCAAATAGGTTATCCTGTTCTGAGGCGCAGCGAACTCCTTCTCCACAAAGGATCTTCCCCCTTCATTATTGTTGAGCCAAACCATATAGTATATAACAAAATCATCCTTCAATACACTGGCTCTGTCGTATATCATGTCAGGGCACCTGCCCAGACAGTCAGACACCGCTGATATCACATCATTCATCATGGAAGGAATCCTGCTCAGGGATATTATTATTTCATCCTCAGTGGCAGTAACCACTATTATGCTGTCGTTTTCCATATTCTTCACAGTCACTACCGACTTCCTCACTATAGCTTCCGTCAATGCATCCAATAATACTCTATGAAACTCCATTTCCATATTAATACTTATCCTTTCTATACGATTAACAGCGCCGCAGTAGCAAGGTTTGATACCAGATGGGCAGTTACGGCACCATAAAAGCCCTTTCTCTCATATATAAATGTGCAGTAAAGCCCCAACCCCAAAAAGGTGGGAATACCGGATATATTGAAATGCAGCAGCGTAAAAAGTAATGTTGATATGATGGCAGCTGCCGCATGGGGCATACTTTTCAGTAAAAGCTTATCATAAATATAATATCTGAAGATATATTCCTCTACAAAAGGTGCCAATATTACCACCAGAATAAAAAGCAGCACTTTGTAGTACATCTCTCCATATGCAAATTCTTCTACTATTTCTTGAGGTTTGGCTTCCATATTGAAATATATGTTTAAAAAGTACACATATAACTTATTTATCTGATTGATTATTGCTTTAAAAACCAGGGTGGCACCGGCAACAAAAATAATATCCCCGGCTGTTGCCGACCATATATTGATATCCCTTACATGGATTTCAACCTCTGCTTTCCTGTGAACTTTTGAAAGCAGAATAAGCACCCCGATAAAGGGAGCCAGTTCATGAACCAAAAACGCAGCGGACCAATAAACCACTCCTATGGCAAACTTTGCGGCTAAGCTCATATCCTTGAATACATATTCGTACAGTGAGATAAAAATCGGGACATTAAGCAGCAAAAAAGTAAGAATAATAATAAATGCCTCATATACCTCCAATAGTGTCCCCCCCCAATCAAATAAGCCTACTTCCAGGTCAGCAGTACCTCCCAAAGCTCCTCTCTCCCGGCATGGGTCTCAGAGGAGTAAGGAATCAGAATATCATTTTGGTTAATACCAAGTTTTTGCTTAATTATATTCAAGTTCTTGTTCACTGATGACCGGGTGATTTTATCCAGCTTCGTCGCAACAACAGTTACAGACTTTCTGTAATACTTTATAAAATCATACATAAGCTTATCATCAGCTGTGGGCTCATGGCGTATATCCACCAGCAGAACAACATTCTTCAGGTTTTCCCTATACCTCAGATAATTCTCTATCATCTTGCCCCAGGCCTGCCTCTGGCTTTTTGATACGGCTGCATATCCATAGCCCGGTAAATCAACCAGAACAAACTCATCATTAATCAGAAAAAAGTTAATCAATCTGGTTTTTCCTGGGCTAGAGCTTGTCTTAACAAGCTTCTTCCGGTTAAGAAGCGAATTAATAAGCGAGGATTTCCCAACATTAGATCTGCCGGAAAAAGCTATTTCCGGCAGGTCAAGCTCTGGATACTGGTTTTGCAGAACTGCACTTTTAATAAACTCACACTTCTTAATTATCATGTTTCTCATCCCTTATCAATGCATGGGACAGGACCTCATCCATATCTGATACAAGCACAAACGTCATGTTTTTCTTTACGGTATCCGGAATTTCCTCAATGTCCTTTTCATTCTCATAAGGAAGAATAACTTTCTTTATACCTGCACGCTTGGCAGCAAGCACCTTCTCCTTCAAACCGCCTATGGGCAGCACCCTTCCCCTTAAAGTGACTTCTCCGGTCATCGCTACGTCTCTGTGCACCGGAATCTTTGCAAGAGCCGATACCAAGGCTGTTGTCATGGTTATTCCTGCTGAAGGGCCATCCTTTGGTGTGGCACCCTCCGGAACATGTATATGAATATCCGTATTCTTCGTAAATTCTTTATCAATGCCAAATTCCTCACATCTGGAACGAATGTAGCTTAAGCCTGCTCTTGCAGACTCCTTCATAACATCTCCGAGATGTCCCGTAAGCTCAAGCTTTCCTGTGCCGGGCATTACGGAAACCTCAATGAACAATGTATCTCCGCCAACAGGTGTCCAGGCCAAACCGGTGACTACACCTATCTCGCTCTTCTGGTTTATCAAATCATGTCTGTATTTTTGAATCCCGAGATATTTTTTCAGATTACCGGGTGTAACTCTGACTCTTTTTTTGTTATTCTCCACTATTTGAGTAGCGCATTTTCTAATAATATTTGCAATCTCGCGCTCCAGGTTCCTTACCCCTGCTTCCCTTGTATAGCCGTTTATAACTGCTCTTATGACAGCTTCGGAAATGATAACGTTCTCATCCTTCAATGAATGCTCTTTTATCTGTTTGGGCACCAGATAGTCAGCGGCTATATGAAGCTTCTCCTCTTCCGTATACCCTGAAATATATATTACCTCCATCCTGTCCAACAATGCTGCAGGTATGGTATCCGTCGAATTTGCAGTGGTTAAGAACATAACCCTTGAAAGATCGAAGGGCAGCTCCAGATAGTGATCCCTGAATTCCTTGTTCTGTTCCGAATCAAGGACTTCAAGTAATGCAGAAGCCGGATCCCCTCTGAAGTCACTGGCCAGTTTATCGATTTCATCGAAGAGGAACAAAGGATTCCTTGAACCTGCCTGCTTTATGGAGTATATAATACGGCCCGGAATAGCTCCTATATATGTCCTTCGATGTCCCCTTATCTCCGCTTCATCACGGACTCCGCCCAGGGACATCCTGGCAAACTTCCTCCCCATTGCCCTTGCAATGGATCTGGCTATGGAGGTTTTGCCCACTCCCGGAGGCCCGACCAGACACAATATAGGCCCCTTCATATTGTTGGAAAGCTGCCTAATAGCCATGTACTCAAGCACTCTTTCCTTGACTTTTTTAAGTCCGTAATGATCCTCGTCAAGCACCTTTCTTGCATTCTTTATATCAAGATTATCTTCAGTCAGGGTATTCCAAGGCAAATCAAAAATCCAATCCAGGTAAGTCCTTGTCACGCCTACCTCGGGAGAGCCCTGGGACATTTTGGACAGCCTATCCAGCTCCTTTTCCACCTTTTCCTTTACCTCATCGGGTACTTCGAGCTTTGAAAGCTTTTCCGTATATTGCTCAATTTCCTCTCCGTGTCCTTCCTTTTCTCCCAGTTCCCGCTGAATAGCCTTAAGCTGCTCCCTCAGATAATATTCCTTCTGGGACTTGTCTATCTGTTTTCTGACTCTGGAGTTTATCTTCCTCTCTATTTCAAGTATTTCAAGCTCCCTGGAGAGTATTTCAAATATTTTCTCCATTCTTTCCTTTACATCGAACAAGGATAATATTTCCTGCTTCTCTTCTATCTTAATAGTAAGATTTGAGGCTATCACATCCGCAAACCTGGACGTATCATCTATGTCTGATACTGTGATAAGCGTTTCCGGTGCAACCTTGGGATTTGCCTTAATATATTCATCGAAAACCTCCATTACACTTCTTCTTAATGCCTCCAGTTCCAAATCTCCCGACAGCTGTACATCCTGATGTTCCAGCACATCCACAAGGAAAAAAGCATCCTCGGAAATTATATCCCTTATCTCTGCTCTGTTGATTCCTTCAACAAGCACTCTTATGGTGTCCCCCGGCAGCTTTAGAAGCTGCTTTATCTTTGATATTGTACCCACTTCATAAAAATCTTCCACTGTGGGCAAATCAGTATGAGCATCCTTCTGAGTAACAAGAAATATAAGCTGATCATTTATCATAGCCTCTTCCAGTGCTCTTATTGACTTCTCCCTGCCCACATCAAAGTGCAAAACCATATATGGAAAAATGCTTAATCCTCTCAGCGGCAGCAACGGCAATCTCTTAATATCTTCTTTTCTTTTCTGCATTTTATCAACTCCTGTAATACCATGTGTCTAATCTATTATATCTTTACAAAAATTTTTTATCAATATTTTTAATTAAGATGTCCTTCTTCCCATTACTGTTTTATATCGCTCATAGCCTGCATTGAAGGAGCTTTGACAATTTTTGATGACGTTAGTATATTTCCCTCGGAAGACTGAGCTTTCAGGTGCTTCACTTCAGCCTGCCTCATGGTGGCTATGTTGACAGCTTCTACAATACTTTCCACCGGTATGACTTCAATATCATAAGTACTGAATATCTCCTGCCAATTCTCTTTGGGTATGATGACCTTTTTTACCCCTGCACGGACAGCAGCTTCAATCTTGGGAATAATACCTCCTACGCCCTTTACTTTTCCTCTTATTGATACTTCTCCCGTCATTGCAATCCGGTTGTCTACGTAGCTGTTGGTTATTGCAGAATACACGGCCACTGCTATTGTAATACCGGCAGAAGGGCCGTCCACCGGTGTGCCCCCGGGGAAATTCAAATGAATGTCATATTCACCCGGATCTATGCCCAAATATTTCTTGATTGCAGTGATTACATTGTCGGTGGAAGCCTTCGCCATACTTTTTCTTTTAATGGTTCTTCCGTCTCTTGAGCCTATTTCCTCTTCTTCAACTATTCCTGTGACCAGAAGCCGTCCTGTTCCCCGACCGGCTCTTACCGCAATTGCTTCTATTTCCATAAGAGTGCCCATATTGGGCCCATATACTGCAAGTCCGTTTACATAGCCTATTTGCGGTTCATCATTTATCTTCCTTTCCGGCCTTGGGCTGTACTGTCCGTTGTTAAGCACCCATTCTATATCGCTTATAGTAACTTTATTCCTTTTCTCATTTATATTAACTCCGACTGCTGTTTGTATTATGTTTACCGCTTCCCTCCCGTTTGTCGCATACTTCCCTATAAGCTCGGGAACTCCTTCTTCACATTCAAATCTGATCTTGCTAAGGGCATTGGAGGTCACTATCCCGATTTCCTCAGAGGTCAGTGCCCTGAAATATATCTCGAGGCATCTTGACCGCAGTGCAGGCGGAATTGACTCCGGACCCCTTGTGGTAGCCCCGATAAGCCTGAAATCAGCCGGCAACCCGTTTTGGAAGATATCATGTATATGGAAAGGAATATTGGTATCTTCCGAGCTGTAATATGCGCTCTCCAGGAATACCTTCCTGTCTTCCAGCACTTTGAGCAGCTTATTCATTTGTATAGGATGCAGTTCTCCAATCTCGTCTATGAAGAGTATCCCTCCATGGGCTTTGGTTACTGCACCAACTTTAGGCTGCGGAATTCCTGCTACTCCCATTGCACCTGCTCCCTGATATATGGGGTCATGAACCGAGCCTATAAGAGGATCTGCAATACCTCTTTCATCAAATCTTACTGTTGTGGCATCAACCTCAACAAACTTTGCATCCTGACGAAAGGGACAATTTGGCGTCTTTTTTGCCTCCTCCAGTATCAGTCTGGCAGCCGCCGTTTTCCCTACCCCGGGAGGGCCATATATTATCACATGCTGTGGATTTGGGCTGCATATTGCCGCCCTTAATGCCTTTATACCGTTCTCCTGGCCTATTATCTCCCTAAAATCAGAGGGCCGGGTGATCTCAGACAGCGGCTTTGTCAGCTGAATATCTCTCATATGCTGCAGTTTTTCCATCTCTTTTCGCGATTCTTTTTCTATAGCAACTTTGTTTCCCTGTTGGCCTCTCAGAAGGTTTAAAAAGTACATTCCTATTACCACAGCAAAAAAAAGCTGGATAGCTATAAGCAATTGTGACATAGTATTTTCCTCCCTCATATTTGAGTGTCAATAGTATTATTATATTGAAGGCAGGAAAGTATTCATGGCCATGCATTCCAGCGATATTTCCAAATTAAAAGACCGGTTGTTCCAACCGGTCCTGTATTTATGCCGTACCTTTTCTTGCTTTCTGGCCTTTCCTGGGCTGCTTTTTCACAGCCTTCTTTGTCCCAGGCTCAAGGTATACTATATGGGGCTCCTTGTGCTCCAATATAGTATCTTTCGTAACTATGCATTTATCTATATCATCCCTGGACGGAATCTCAAACATTACATTGAGCATATTCTCCTCGAATATCGCCCTTAAGCCCCTGGCTCCCGTTTTCCTGTCCAAAGCTTTTTGCGCAATCTCTTCGATGGCGTCATCTTCAAATTCCAGATCCACATTGTCAAGTTCAAAAAGCTTCTGATACTGTTTAACCAGAGCATTCTTAGGCTCGGTAAGTATCTTCACCAGTGCATTTTTATCCAGAGGATTTAACGTCACTATTATCGGAATTCTTCCTACAAATTCGGGTATGAGGCCGAATTTCAACAGATCCTCCGGCATTATCTTTTTAAGAATCTCTCCGATATCCTGCTGATTCCTGGAATGTATATCTGCAACAAAGCCCATTGATTTTTTGCCTGTCCTGTTCATTATTATCTTCTCAAGGCCGTCAAAGGCTCCGCCGCATATAAACAATATATTTGTAGTATCAATCTGTATAAACTCCTGATGAGGATGCTTCCTTCCGCCCTGGGGAGGAACACTTGCCACCGTGCCTTCAAGAATCTTGAGAAGAGCCTGCTGCACACCTTCACCGGAAACATCCCTTGTTATTGAAGGATTCTCAGACTTTCTTGCAATTTTGTCAATCTCATCAATATACACTATACCTTTTTGTGCTCTTTCAATGTCGTAGTCCGCATTCTGAATCAGCTTCAGAAGTATGTTTTCCACATCTTCTCCCACATAACCGGCTTCAGTCAAGGAAGTTGCATCCGCTATGGCAAAAGGTACATTCAGCATCTTGGCCAGAGTCTGAGCAAGCAATGTCTTTCCCGAGCCTGTGGGGCCTATAAGTGCTATATTGCTCTTCTGAAGCTCTACATCATCTATCTTGTAGTCGGAGTTTATTCTTTTATAATGGTTGTATACAGCAACTGCCAATGCTTTTTTGGCTTCTTCCTGACCAATAACATATTGGTCAAGGAACTCCTTGATCTGTGCAGGCTTTGGAACATCCTGCAGTTCTGTATCCAATTCCTCATAGAATTCCTCGTCAATGATTTCCTGGCAAAGCTCAATACATTCGTCACAAATATACACACCCGGCCCTGCTATTAATCTTCTGACCTGCTCCTGATTTTTCCCGCAGAAAGAACATTTCAGCTGCTTCTTGTCATCAAATTTAGCCATGATTTCACCTCACTTTACTTCCTCTTGACAAGGATATCATCAATAAGCCCATATTCCTTTGCTTCTGTCGCTGACATGAAATAATCCCTTTCAACATCTCTTTCTATTTTTTCTATCGGCTGTCCGGTTTTTGCACTGAGAATCTCATTTAATTTCTTGCGGCTCCTGATAAGCCTTTCTGCATATATTCCCACGTCGGTGGCCTTGCCTTGCGCTCCTCCGGAGGGCTGGTGAATCATAACCTCACTGTTTGGAAGGCAAAATCTCTTTCCTTTTGCTCCGGCTGCCAGCAGAAATGCACCCATACTTGCCGCCAAACCTACGCATATGGTAGAGACATCAGGCTTTATATACTGCATCGTATCATATATGGCAAAGCCTGCCGTTATTGATCCTCCGGGACTATTTATATAAAAATTGATATCTTTATCCGGATCGTCAGCTTCCAGGAACAAGAGCTGCGCCACCACCAGACTTGCTGTAACATCATTGACTTCATCCCCCAGGAAAACTATCCTGTCCTTCAAAAGCCTTGAGTAAATATCGTAAGAACGTTCTCCCCTGTTAGTCTGTTCTACAACTATCGGTACCAAACTCATAGGTATCCTCCCTTTCCATGAAAATAACTATATGGCCACGCTGTTATCGACAAGGAAGTCAATGGCCTTCTGGATGACTATCCCATCCTTTATATAAGTTATTTCGTCTTCTTTCAAAGTTTTCTTGAATTTTTCCAAATCCTGATTGTAATGCTTTGCCGTCTTCTCAATTTCGGCATTCAAATCTTCTTCTGTAGCAGCAATACCCTCAGCTTCTGCTACTTTTTCCAGCACCAGCTGGCTCTTCACTCTGCTTTTTGCTGTATCTCTATATGATTCCTTTAGATTATCAATATCCATATTCATATATTTAAGATATGCTTCAAGATTCAAGCCCTGATATCTCAGCTGATAATCAAAGTCTCTCAGCATTATTCTTACTTGTGCATCTATCATTACCTCAGGAATATCAACAGTCGCATTCTCAACAACCTTGTTTATAACTTCATCCTCATACTGCTGCTTTTCCATTCTCTTGTACTGTTCTTCCTTCTTTTTCCTTATATCTGCCTTCAGCTCATCCAGAGTATCAAATTCGCTTACATCCTTGGCGAATTCGTCATCCAGCTCAACTAACTGTTTTTCTTTTATTTCCTTAACGGTAACCTTGAATAAGGCAGGCTTTCCTGCCAGCTCTTCACTATTATATTCTTTAGGGAATTGAACATTGACATCTATCTCTTTGCCTAACTCCGCACCAACCATCTGCTCTTCAAAACCCGGTATAAACTGTCCGGAGCCTACTTCAAGGCTAAAGTTCTCTGAAGTGCCCCCCTCAAACTGTTTATCATCAACAAAGCCCTTAAAGTCAATAATTGTTATATCTCCATTTTTTACAGGCCTGTCGCTTACTTCTACGAGTCTGGCATTCTTTTCCCTTATTGTCTCGATTTCCTTATCCACTTCCTCATCAGTTACATTATACTCCTTTTTTTCTGCTTCTATTCCTTTATACTGCCCCAATGCAACTTCAGGCTTCACAGTAACGACAGCCTTGAAAATCAAGCCTTTGCCGCTTTCAATATCAACTATGTCTATATCAGGACGATCGACAGGCTCCAGATTGTGTTCCTTGACCGCCTCATCATATGCATCGGGACATATGATATTTATGGCGTCCTCATAAAACACCGCTTCACCATAATGCCTCTCTATTATTTTCCTTGGCGCTTTTCCTTTCCTGAAACCGGCTATATTGAATTTCTTGACATTCTTCAAATATGACTTCATTATCCCTTCTTCAAGCTTTTCAGCCGATACTGATATCTCCAATGTCGCAACATTGTTTTCAAGTTTCTCCAATTTTGAGTTCATGTGTTTCCTCCTTAATTATGTAATAGTGTATTTTCGTCATAAACTGTACAAAACACTATAATCCATTTGCAAACATTAATTGTTGCTTAATCCCCTATATTATAACATAACTGTTACCTTAATCAACTTTTTTTGAATTTTTCTGTTATTCCACTGCAGACTCAAGTATGCACACGGTTTTGCTGCAGGTATCAATTGATACCTCTGCGCCTATGGGAACTGTGAAGTTAGGCTTGCAGTGCCCTATTTTCAAGCCTTTCAGAACAGGCTTGCCCAAACCCTTGAAAATGTCTTCAAAAACCTCTTCAAGGCTGAGGCTCTTTTCAGGTTCCTCCGGCTCCGAGTTCCCCCAATCCCCCAGTATAATTCCTGCAGCACTCTTAAGCTTGCCGGCCAGCTTGAGCTGTGTCAGCATCCGGTCTACACTATAGGGCTCCTCAAATACATCCTCCAGCAGCAATATCCTGTTTTGGGTATCCACTTCGTAAGGCGTACCCAGAGAAGCTGCAACTATTGAAAGATTGCCCCCCGCCAATTTACCCGATGCTTTTCCCTCTTCTACAACCTCGGGAGTTACAGGATTCGGCAGCTCTCCTGCGGGTTCGGTACTTTCCAGAATGCTTTTCATTGCTCTCTTTGTACGCTTTTCCAGCCCCCCTGCAAAATCTCCTCCCATAGGGCCATGAAAAGTAATAAGCCCGCACTTCTGGCAAATTGCATTAAGTAAGGCTGTAATATCACTATAACCCATGAATATTTTAGGGTTATTGCAAATCCTTTCGAAGTCCACCAGGTCCAGTATGCGTTGTGAGCCATAGCCTCCCCTTAAACAGAATATAGCACTTATCTCATCATCCGCAAACATATCATTGATGTCGGAAGCCCTCAATTCATCCGTCCCTGCCAGATACCCCCTGCTGCTGTATACCGATTTGCCTGCCTTGACTTTATATCCCATATCGGTTAAATGTTTGATTGCCCTTTCTGCTTTTGAGGGCTCCGATGGACTTGCGGGAGCCACTATGCCTATTGTATCTCCGGCTTTTAGTCTTTTTGCTTTCATAATAAACACCTCTTAACGGTTTGATACAATTTTATCCTAAAATCATTCTCTCTCGGACCACAGATACTGCCTCCCGAGTCTTTATCCCACTAATATAGTGTAATCAAAAAGATGAAATATGTGAATAGAATAAAAGGAGGATTCTATGTATAGCATTTAAATGTACATACCTATGTGAAATAATACCAAAAAAACTATCTTATATCTATATTATAACAAAAATGTATCTGCCGATGCACTTAATTTGCAAGAAAACAATAGCGTTCCGCATTATTGCGGAACGCTACTGAATCCATTACTACTGCAGTCTTTCCGGAGTTAGCCCCCTTACAAGCTCGTTAAGCTCGTTTCTGAAGTTATCTCCTAAATTACCGTTTCCGGCACCATCGCTGATTCTTCTCAACCTTTCAAAGAAATTTGTGTCAGTGCTGACATATACAGTCTGAATCTGCGGATTAGCTGCTTTTACCTTCTGGGCACACTGTCGTTTTACCGCTGACAGATCGTTTGCATTTCCGTAGGCGATATTTCTGCCGGTAAGATCACCATCAGTATCTACGCCTATATAGCATGTGTTGCCCGATATGACGCAAGTTGCATTATCGACACCGGGCACTGCTTCACAGGCTCTTGCAAGTCTCTGGGCTTGGGTTGTATTAAGCCTTGTATTGTTCATTCCTACGTTAGGAGAATAATTGCTGCCTCCCATGTTCCTGTAGTCATTTCCATATCCCCCATACATGCCGTTGTTATAGCCGCCATAGCCGCCATAACCTCCGTAATATGAAGGGAATTCACCATATCCGGTGTCATAGGGATTTGTGGTGCTGGGTCCAATTCCTGTATATGTGCCGGTACGGCCTGCAGTATCCTGCCCCGGCTGTGCCGGTGTCTGAAGAGGCCTTCTTGCAGCACAGGCGCTAAACATCAATGCAAAACACAATACCAAGGCCATTATTACGATATTTTTTCTTCTCATAGGCTGTTATTCCTCCATATTTTTTATTGTATAGGAAAGCGTACTTTCCTATACAATAAAAAATCTGAGATAGCCCATCACAAGCTGCCTTCTCTTTTAGTTCTGCGTTAATATTTTTTGCTTAAATAATAATAATATTAAGAAAAAAAGCTGCAATTAATGCAGCTTTTGGATGTCAACCGGTTTTATTTAAAAAAACAGCTATCGCCAATGAATTCTCTCAGTATTGAATTGGAAGGAATTGCATTCATATCTGCTTCCAGGAAGTATTGCAAAAATTTCTTAATTCTCTTTGCTTCAATATACTCATGTACTCCGTTGTCAATCTTCTCAAGCAGCGGCAGTGCAATCTGATTTAACATAGACAGCTCATACACCAGGGATGAGTTGAACATAACATCCGCCTCCTCCTGGAAGGGATAAATGTATTTTTCCTCACCTCTTCTTACTGAATCCCACCGCTTAATTGTGGAAAGCGCATCGGCGGATCTGAACTGGTAATCCCTTACTATACGTCTTATGAGCCTTAAATCGGATGTGGGAATCCTGTTATGGTCATCTATGCTGAGATGCGTAAGGGCACTAATATATATCTTGAACTTCTGCTCCTTCGGGATGCACTGTGTGAGCATTTCATTCAGCCCATGTATTCCCTCCACCACCAGAATCTGTTCTTTACCTATTTTCAGTTTTCTGCCTTTCCATTCCCTGTTTCCCGTATGGAAGTTAAATACCGGCATTTCCACTTCTTCACCATTGATAAGCCTCATAATGACATCGTTAAAGGTTACAACATCAATTGCATCTATAGTTTCAAAATCATATTCGCCATCCTCACCTATAGGGGTATCCTCCCTGTTCTTGAAAAAGTCATCTATGGATATTGCTACCGGCTTCAGTCCGTTTACCCTAAGCTGAACAGACAGCCGCTCCGCAAAGGTTGTTTTACCCGAGGATGACGGGCCCGCAATGAGCACAAGCTTTTTATTTCCTGAAGCAACAATCATATCCGCAATCTGTGCAATCTTTTTTTCATGAAGCCCTTCCGCAACTCGTATCACGTCATTTATTCTGCCGTCCATGATTGCATCATTCAGATGGCTGATATTCTCCAGCTCCAGAATCTTCCCCCATTCTTCAAACTCTCTGAATATGCTGAAGAGTTTCTTCTGCTCCTTGAACTCAGGCAGCTTATTGGGCTCTGACCTTTCCGGATATCTAAGGATAAGTCCCGGTCCATTGGCTTTCAGTTCAAAAATCTTGAGATATCCGGTGGAAGGAACCATATAGCCATAGAAATAATCATAATGTCCGTGACAGCTGTAAATATTTATATGCTTTTTCTTTCGATACCTTATCAGGTTTACCTTATCAAACTGCTGAGTTCGTGTAAAAATTCCGATAGCCTCGGTACTGGTCATCTTCCTTTTAACAAAGGGTATATCCATATTCCGGAATTCCCGCATTTTCTCTTCAATTCTTGCAATATCTTCCCCTGTCAATGGCTTATCCTTATGAACCTCGCAATAAAGGCCCTTGCTGAGGGAATGCTCTACCGTAACCCTGCAGTCTTTAAAGACCTCCTTTGCCGCAATTATAAAAAGAAAAGCCAAACTCCTGGAGTAAAACCTGTTCCCATACACAGTAGTCCTGTCGATGAACTGCAGGCTGCAGTCCTGCCGCAGCTCAACCCACAACTCCTTTAGTTCATTATTTACTATTGCTCCGACTATATCTGAATTAAAATGCTGCTGAAAATCTTTTGCAATCTCCTGAAGCTTCATACCCTTGGGATATTCGCATTTAGTATTATCGGGGAATGTCAGAGTTATCATTTCTTGCATAACCAAAACCTCCAATCGTGTTTTACGCACTAAACACATTACATTGAATCTATATAGATGATTATATCATAAATTCTTCAAAATTTATGACATCC
Organism: Clostridia bacterium; assembly: GCA_017994115.1. Classification (GTDB taxonomy): domain Bacteria; phylum Bacillota; class Clostridia; order Lutisporales; family Lutisporaceae; genus BRH-c25. The sequence continues at coordinate 38,501 of JAGOLK010000002.1, forward strand.
GTCCATGTGCATTTTACGAGGCAAATAATCAAACGGGCTTTTAGACAAATATATAATAATTGCTTTTATTATACCTCAATTTTGCTATATTAACTAAAATATAGCAATTCCTTATTCAAATTACGAAAGTTTTATAATACAATATATATATATTGCGGATATTGTATTACAGTGATTAAAGCACTAAATACCGTATTATTAAAATGAAAGGTGGGTCATGTATGCTTAATTACAAAATAGTCGGCAATGCCATGCAGCAAGTAGTTGTCGAACTTGGGGCAGACCAGACAATGTACAGCGAGGCAGGAAAATTCCTGTGGAAAACCGACAATATGAAGTTTGAGACTTCCTTCAACGTAGGTGACAAAAAAGGGCACTTCGAAGAAAAAAGCGGCGGAGGCTTTATGGGCAAGTTCATGGATACCGCTGTAACGGTGGGCAAAAGAAAGCTTGCAGGAGAATCCGCAGCTTTTCAGGTATTTAATGTAACCCATGGAGAGAGCGGGTTGGTAACCTTCTCCCAGACTATTCCGGGAGAGATAAAAGCAATAAACATTGAAGATTTCGGCGTGCTGTACGTTCAGAAGGACGGCTTCCTGGCTGCAGAAAATACTGTAGACTTTGATATCGCACTTACAAAAAAAATAGGAGCCGGATTCTTCGGCGGTGAAGGCTTCATATTGGAAAAATTCAGTGATGTAGGAACCCTTTTCATTGGCGCCTGCGGTAATTTCATAGAAATCAATCCCGCGGATTACGGCGGAAAAATACAGATAGACACCGGTGCTTTGGTTGCTTTTGATAAAAATATTGACTATGACATTGAATGGGTAGGCGGAAGTGTGGGGCAGGTTGCAAAGAACCTTCTGTTCGGCGGTGAAGGCCTTTTCCTTGCAACTCTTTCAGGAAACGGAAAAGTATTAATCCAAAGCATGAACATCACATCCCTTGCCAGAACACTTTTCAGAAACGCAACAAAATCCTCGCCTGAGGACAGAAGCAGCGGCAAAATGCTTGGAGGACTCGGAAGCTTGCTGGGTGAATTAGGCGGAGACAAGTTCTAATAATTAGTATACATAAAGTGCTCCAAAGTTGTAAACATTTTGTAACAACTGGCTTCAGACTATATCTTTATGTATCCTTATTGAATATAATAGGAATATAGATAGTAATAAGTGCTATTACTCTTTATTCCTCCCCCTCATTTTAAAGAATGCGACATTTATAGGAGACTATAAATGTCGCATATTGTTTGCCCTTCTTCCACATCATTTGCATTTACATTTCCCTGATTATTATATATATTATACCTTGAAAGATTGTTTCGCAGATTATATAAAAGGAGAATACAGATGACAGATACTATTCTTTTTGATTTGGACGGAACCTTATTGCCCCTGGATATGGAGAAGTTCACTAAGATATACTTCTATGAAATGGGACATATGTTCAAGGATATGATAGCCCCGAAGCTGCTTGCCAAGCATATATGGACTGCTACTTTAGAGATGGTGGGCAATACTGAATACAAAACAAACGAAGAGGTGTTCATGGATTGCTTTTCAAAGCTTATTGACGGTGATATCAACAGGTACAAGGAGCGGTTCGATTATTTCTATGATACCCTGTTCCATAAAACAAAAGAGGCTGCTGAAAGACAATCATTAATAATTGAAAGTATATCAATCCTCAAGAAGAAAAACTACAAGCTTGTAGTTGCAACCAATCCGTTGTTTCCCCGCAAAGCGATACATCATAGGATTGAATGGGCAGGGCTTGATCTGAAAGATTTTGAATACATAACTTCATATGAAGACAATCATTTCTGCAAACCCCAGCCTGAATTCTACAAGGAGGTGCTGGATATCATAGGCAAGAGGCCTGAGCAGTGCTTGATGGTCGGAAATGATGTTCAGGAAGATCTTATAGCTCTTAAGCTCGGGATCAAAACCTTTCTGATAAAGAATAATATGATTCATAGGACAGAAGAAGCGTTTACCAGTACTTATGAAGGAAATTACGAGGATTTTTACAGCTTTGTTAAAGAACTTCCCGATGTCAGACGCTCTTCCTGACTATGGCCTTTATTGCCCAAACAAAAGGTATGAGACAAATTGCAGCCACTATAATAAAATGAAAATTGCCATAATAGGATTTAAATAAGGAAATAAAATTATTATAGAAATGTGCCAGAAAACTTATCCAAATGTTACCTGTATATAAGGTGGCGAAGAACACAGGTATATAAGATATTCCAATAAGAAGTGCAGTTTTTAGCCCCCAGCCGATAGAATGCAGGATTCCGAAAATCAAAGCCGCTAGGAGTATGCTGACAATGAGCCTGATATTACCGGAAAATTTCATTTTATTAAAAGCTAAAGAAACCAGAAGCAGATTGATCAGTTCTTCTGTAAAAGCTACAAAAGGCAAGGTTATAATCTTCGCAAAAAGCTCAATAGGGTCACTTACCGCCACACTCATCTTCTGAAGGGCTTCGGGGAAAATTCCTGATGCAATCAGCAAATTGTTTATTGCACCAATAAGAGACATCAAAAAAATCGGATAGATAAGTATTATGTCCGGTTTGTATCCGATAAAACGGGGAAGTATCTTATTCTCCTTCGGAAAGCTCAAGTATCTTTTTATATCCTTGAAAAGTATAAGGCACAAGGCCAGCAGAGAAGCGTAGAATAAAATTCCGAAAAAAACAGCATATAAACGGCTTGTCTTCATATTAACAAAATAAAGACACAAAACCGTCCAAAAGAGCACTATTGCGCTCTTTGGCAGGCTTATGCCATCATAAATATTCTTTTCCAATTCTTTATAAATTTTATCCGGTATTTTTCTCATGAACACATGCCTCATATTCATAATAATACTTGACCTGATTGGCTTTCACTTATCATATTATATCATAAATCCGCAAGTATCTAATAAAAAAACACTGCAAACCGTTGCAGTGTCTATATTCTTTGATGGTGCGCCATCAGGGACTCGAACCCGGGACCCATTGATTAAGAGTCAATTGCTCTACCAACTGAGCTAATGGCGCACGTTTCGTCTATTCTGTTCTCAATCGACTTTATCATTATACAAAAGAAAATTATCTGTGTCAACATGTTATTATTGGATTAAATTTTAATTTTTTCGGGATGATTTATAGTCTTTCTTCCGTGCGGCTCAAATTTCCCTTATATATTTCCATTAAGCTCTCGTAGCTGTTGCCGGAGTATTTGGAAACCAACAGCCTTATTTCTGAAAGATGCTTTATTGCATTTTCGAATTCAAGCTTTGCCTTTTTAAAGGAACCCTCATTATAATATTTCACTCCGGCTAAATTGCATTCATTGGCCAGCTTGAAGCATGCATCTATTTTTTCAGCCTTTTCAAGCATTCTGTCCTTATTTCCCGCAAAAAGCTCTTTAAGTTTGGAATAAAGCTCCATATCATAGTTGCTTGTATTTGATTTCATAGTTTCAAGCATGTTCAGCGCATTGTCAAATTCCTTTACTGCCTGTTCAAGCCTGCCTTCGTTATATTGCTTCACTCCGGCCAGATTGTGCTCCCTGGCAAGCTGCAGAAAAGAATCAGAGTATTGCCTGAAACCTCTGTAAGAGGCATCAACTTTTATTAGTTCCGAAAACACTTCAATTGCTTTTCCGTATTCATTTTTTTCATAGTATTCCAATGCTTTTCCCTTCAGCTTTTCAGCTTCGGTTCTTTTTTTTGCTGTCTTGATCCGGCTTTCCGTTTTAACTGGTTCTGCAGCAGGTACAGGAGTCAATACCGCTGTTGCCGCCGGTGCCGGAATTACCTCGGCTGTCTTGGCAATTTCCTCGCAAGCCGGCTCTAATGTTGCCGGTAAGGCATCATAATTCATTATGTATCCTATCATAAATGCCAGTACCATTGCAGCGGCGATCATGGCTGCAGCAGAAAAAAACCTTCTCTTTGACCCTCCTGATGCATTATTGATGGATGCGGCAATCTCCGCCACTGCTGTTCTTTCTGCTTCCTCCGCGTTTTTTTTTGAAATCTCAATACTCTCTTTATCCTCCGCTTGAATTTCTTGATTGTTCATCGTTGTTTTAGCCTCCGCCTTAAGTATGCGTTCAAGCTTTTGCCTGAATTCCGCCGGCGACTTATATCTGTCCTTCCTGTCATAGCTGCAGGCTTTAAGGATAACAGCCCCAAGATTTTCTTCCGAATCTGCAGGCAGCGGCAGCCTTTCCCCTGACATCCTGCGGGCTGCAGACTTTTCCGTATCTTCAACGGTAATAGCTTCCGGAGGCAGCGGCAGAAATGGCAGCCGCCCCTTGTTAAGCAGCTTGTACATAACTATTCCCAAAGAATACAGGTCAACGGAAAAATCATACGACTGCTCTTTATAAAGTTCGGGGGCCATATATAAGGGATTGAGTGCAGTCAAAACAGTCCTCCCGCCCTTTGAAAGCTCCTTTGCCATATTAAAGCTGCCCAGCTTGAACTCTTCCCTGGGTGATACAAATATATTTGAATCCTTAATGTCCCTGTGTATTATGTTCTCCCTTCCACAGGCTTCAAGAGCCTTGCAGATATCAATCCCCAGCCTGACAACATCAAGCCTTCCAAGTTTTCTTCCAATTAGAAAATCGGGCAATGCCTGAAGAGATTCCATCCTTATAAGAACATCCCACCCCTGATTTCCTTTCTTCTCATATATCCCATGGTCTTCGTAAGTTACAATATTGCTGTTCCCTCTCAGCTTGTACATCAGCTCAATTTCATTCTGTACGTTGACCAACAGGCTTTTAAAGTATTCAGGCATAGCTGCCCTGCTGATGCCTATGGCCTGAGCCTCGGAAATATCATTTTTGCTTATGGAAAAGCTCATGAATTTGACGGTTGAAATATACCGTTTACCCCATTCCTCCTTAAACACTCTGTATATTTCACAGTCAACCCCTTGCCCAATAAGCTCATCTACCTTCCATGACCCCCAAAGAGGCTGGTATTTCTCAATAGCCCTGCCGGATTCCCTCATCCAATTCACCCCAAATTCATCTGAAGACTCACTTAATTATGAAACCTGCACCTTTAACTCATAACCTATAATCTAGTAATTTCTATATTCGGCAGCGGTATCCTTCATTATTTCAATCGCAAGTTCGGACACCATTTTTCTACATATTCATACAAGGGTTCTATGGAAAATTCATCTGGATTTATCCATGCTATATAATATATAATATAAAGTAATATATTTGGGAGGGTGATAATATGAGTCTGTTAAGCCAAACAATTCAATCAGGTGACTGGAAAGGTGAAAAGCATGTTCCTGTAATTCACTGCCCTGAAAAGGTAACGCCGGATACCCCCTTTGAAGTAAAGGTGACAATCGGTGATGCAATACCCCATCCCAATACCTTTGAGCACCATATAGTATGGATAAAGGTGTTTTTCCAGCCGGAAGGCTCAAAATTTCCTGCAGAAATAGCTCATTTCAACTTCTCGGCTCATGGAGAAGGGGAGACCTTTACCGACCCGGCAGGGCTGACCCGGATAAAAATAAAAAAATCCGGAATCATTTATGCATTGTCTTACTGCAATATCCACGGGTTGTGGGAAAGCAGCAAAGAAATCAGTCTTTAGGTTAAAAGAAAGCCCTGATGTAATATACATCAGGGCAGTTTCATGAATTCGCCTTGCTCTTTAAAATGCCTAATAGCTTTCTCCGTTGGGAAAAACAACAAATACCTTGCGGAACCATCCGTTATGGAAGTCTATTTCAAAAAAGTCTACATTGTCTGATATGTCATTCTGCACATAGAAGGTTCTATCTTCTGCACGGACTATGATGTCATCCGGTTTTGGTCCATCCTGAACCAGGCTGTAAGCCATGGACAGTCATCCGCAATCATTATCATATGCTATTCTGAAGTTTTTGGATTCAATTTTTGACAGTTCCCCTTTGGCTTTATCAGTAATCCTAACATCCATAATATCCCTCCATTCGTGTTTGAATGTTAGTTCAATTATGAATTATTTGATAAATAAAATCAAGATTAATTTGTAATAGTTATTAATTTGTCAATATACAGGATTTCCTGCAAAAAATGGTTATACCGCAGCTTTCGGCTGCGGTACAACCCTGGCATTATTGAATCTCAATTCTCTTATTTTTGCTTACTCCTGATTCCCTTTTGGGAAGTACCATTGATAATACGCCATTTTCAAACTTGGCAGAAATTTGGTTTTCAATTACATTTTCAACATAGAAGCTTCTGCTGTAACTTCCGCTTCTTCTTTCTTTTCTGATATAGTTTTCTTTTTCTATGTTTGTTTCTTCGTTTCTTGTTACTGATATTGTGAGTCTGTCATTATTAAGGTCTACGCTGATTTCTTCCTTTTTTACTCCGGGTAAATCTGCTTCAACAATATACTCTTTTTCATTTTCCTTTATATCCACCTTAATTTGTGCATCACCTGCGAAGAATGCGGGCATGAAGGAATCTCCGAAGAAACCGTCAAATAGATTGTCTATGTTGAAAATATCATGAGGCCTTTCTGATAAGCCTCTATTTTTTCTGCCGTATGGTACCATGAACATACAAAACACCTCCGTATAAATGTGGTAATTTTGGTCTTAATTTGACTTTGACTTTCTTTGACCTTTGTTTATATTATCACATTTATTATGGGAAAATTCAATTTTCATTATTCCTTATTTTTTGTTAAATTAGTTCAAATTTACATAATAATTAAATATATCTCATTATTTCTCTAACAGGTTTAGTTTTTATGGGCCTTTGGGCAGGTTTTTACAAGTATGCAAAAACCCTCATTCAAAACCTTGCTGTTAAATAATTTAGTTTGCCGTAACAGTACTTGCATAATTTCAGAAATACTAAATATTATGATATAATTATTGCAATACCAAAGCAAAATTTATAGGGCTGGTGTTGCAAATGATTAATATTATTAATAACTGGCTGGTACATAACGGTATGAACGAAGGGCTCTCTCTCGTTTTGTCAAATATAATCACAGCTATCGCTATTGTGCTTCTCAGCATAGTGATAAATTTGATTGTAAAAAAATTCTTTTTGAAAATCGTTAAGGCATATGCTGCAAAATCCCCTCAAAAGTGGGATGACATTTTGCTGAAGAACAAATTCTTTGATCAGATAGTGAATATTGTACCCGGATTTATAATCTACGGGTTTGCACCGGTCATCCCATTATATCAGGACTTGATCCAGCGGATTGCCTCCGCCTATATAGTTATTGCTGTTTTATTCGTTGTACATAAGCTTCTGAATGCCGTGGATGAAATTTACAGAAGCAGTCAGGAAGAAAGAACAAGGCCTATAAAAGGGTTCCTTCAGGTTATTGAGATCGTTGCAATTATTATAGGAATTATATTAATCATAAGCTTTCTTATAAATCGTTCCCCCTGGATTATGCTGAGCGGCATCGGAGCTGCAACTGCAATATTTTCACTTATTTTTAAGGATTCCATACTTGGATTTGTAGCCGGAATACAGCTTACCGCAAATAATATGGTGAAGCTGGGTGATTGGATTGAAATGCCGAAATATGATGCAGACGGGGATGTAATAGAAATAACCCTTCATACTGTTAAGGTTCAAAATTGGAATAAAACCATCTCTATGATTCCCACTTATGCATTGATATCAGACTCATTCAAGAATTGGACCGGAATGCAGGAATTTGGCGGCAGGAGAATAAAAAGACATATTAACATAGACTTAACCAGTATAAAATTCTGCACAGAGGAAATGTTGGAAAGATTGGTAAAAACCCCTTACCTCCAGGAATTTCTCAGCAGTTACAATAATGAGCACATAAATGGGAAACAGCTGACTAATATTGATGCTTTCAGAGCCTATCTGGTGGGATATTTGAAGAATCATCCCGGGCTCAACAAAGAAATGACACAAATGGTAAGGCAGCGTCAGCCGACTGAATTTGGTCTGCCTATAGAAATATATGTTTTTTTCGACGGAACAAAATGGGCTGATTACGAAGTCGTGCAATCGGAAATATTCAGTCATGTCATTGCAATGGTTCCGGAATTTGATTTACGGATATATCAGAACCCTTCGGGATATGATTTTAGAAACCTGCTGACATAGGGCTGTCACACCAAATTTGCGGCTTATTTACTATCAGAATCCACCTTAAGCCTTTCCTGTGAGAGGGATACATAGATTGCAAGGGGTACCAGGATACAGCTCAATAATATCCTTGCTGCAGTATCCTGAAATGTCTGTATTATTGTAAATATTACCGCTATTATGGGCAGCAGCTGAACATTACTGTTCTTAATGAACAGGTATTTCATATCCCTTTCAGCTGTTACAATGCTGTTCAAGGAATATATCCCCAGTTCAACCCTGTATCTTGAAGGAATACCTATCAGTGTACTTGCATCTGCATCATCATAAACAAGAACGTTGGAATTCTTAAGCACCTCAAAGGAATCAAAGGGCAGCGCTCTTAATGTTACCTCATGCCCTCTGTGCCTCACAATCACCTTATCCGTCTCACCAATACCGAGAATTTTCATGGTTGTGGGCATTATGCGCACAATATCACTGTTTTCGTCTGTGGGGCAAGGCCTCCCCACTCTTAAGCATAATGACTTTCTTTTAATGAGAAAGGACAGGATTCCATATATAAATCGTCTCCATCTTCCCCCCAAACCCATCGCTTTTGTTTTATCAGCAGTGTCATTTACTTCAACAAGCTCAATTTTATCAAGCTCCAGCTTCTTAAAGATGCTTTTTAAATCATCATCTTCAATCAGATTTTGTTCAATCTCATAATATGAATGCCGATCCTTGTAGCTCCGCTTTAAAATATCCTTCTCTTCTTCGCTGAGAACATCGCTTCCCAGGTATTTCAGAAAATCATTTCTTAAGATTACTTTCTTGGGAATATTGACATTCATAATATGCCTTTGATAGTAATTAAGAAAAATCTTGCCTTTTGCGGTCGTATCCCTTGTCACAGCCAGCTTCCCCAGGCAGTAGTCTATGTCATCATGCCTGTTATACAATTGATAGTTTTTACTTAAGTCAATCTTATCCGCCAGATCCGGACATATCATTATCCTTTCCGATCCGGCCTTGGGGATTCCAATCGGCAGGGTTATTGCCTTCTTCCTGTTTACCAGCACATATTTTCTCTCTTCTGCCTCATTATCTCCAAAAACGTTTTTGTATAATTTGTTGGTCAGGTATACCTTCCCGGGCACAAATTCCTGATTGTTGCCCGTATGCTTGTATCTGGCAATGAATTCAGTTTTACTGCAGTGATTAAACACAGAATTCACCTGAAAGGAATCATTTCTTTGAAATCCGTATTTCTCTGCATCTTCCCTGCTGAATTCTATTTTATCTATAGGAATATGGATTTTGCTTTTTTCAGCCTCAAATACGTATGTGTCGGAATCCCATTCACAGTCATTCAATACGGATATGACGGAATACAGGCCTTTCATGAAACTCATAAACTCTTCCTCGTTTACGGATACTTCCCTGTATTTCCTGTTAACTTCCACCTGGATAGACGGTATCCCGCAAACCGACGCAATTGTTTTTGATATGTTGTTTTTCGAGCCTGCTTTGAATATCTCGTTTTCTTCAACCTTATGAATTCCGTATCTGCCGAATACTACCCGGAACAGGTCAGGGATAAAGTTATTTCCACAAAGGTTATTTGAACCGTTGGTCCCCAGGTCGATGTCAAATTCCCTGCTCGCCGCAGCCCCATGCAGGTCTATGAATATACGTATATTCTCTTTCCTGACAACGTCTATTACGCTGTTCTTGTAGCCCCCGTCCCCGTTTATGGGATCATAGTTGGGGTCATGGTTATCGTTTTTGGTTTTGTAAAACACGTGGCACCCAGTCAGCAAGTGTATCATTCTGGCTATTGAACCGGTAAACATGTCTGCACATTTCTCCATGTCGTTCCTAGAATGGTTTACCGAATGAGGTGCCGATACCAAAACCGGTATGGTACCCTTTTCATATCTATAACCGTAATCAACTTTAAAATCTCCGTCATAATTATTCACAGAGAATGCCTGTTCAAACAAAACGGTCTTTTTAACTATGTATTCGCGGCTTTTATTGTTAATCATACGTACCTCACAAATCAATTTACTTCTAAAGATTCAGCGTATCCTGCTTGAAATACTCCTTTACATCTCTGACCAGGGACTGTGTTCCTATTATGCACACCAGCCCGTCATCCCCAATCAGATTATATGCCGTTTCTATTGCATCTTCAATCTCAGCTTCATATATCAGTTTTTCTCCCAGCATAGGCTTTGCTTTGTCCATTTGAGCTGTTGTAAATTTCAAATGCTTGTTCTTTGAAGTGGTGAAAATAATCCTTCTTGATATGTCATACATTTCACATGCAACGCCTTCATAATCCTTATCATCGGGAATCCCGACAATGGAGATTACGTCTTTATTTCCCATTTCACTTACAAACTCCCTGACATATATCGCGCACTCCCTGTTGATACACCCGTCAAGTATGGTTAAAGGGCTTCTGTTTATCACTTCCAACCTTCCCGGCCATGTTATGCCGTCAAATGCCTGTCTTATATTCTCTTCTTTGACTCCCCCCAGCAAATTCTCTGCTGTGCAAACCGCAATTGCGGCATTATATGCCTGATGGCGTCCCATCAGGTTCAGCCTGATATTTCTGTATTTGCTGTTTCGGGTAATGATATCAAAATAAGTGCCGTTTCTGTCAACGCATATTTTTTCACACAAAAAATCCTGTCCGAAGGTAAATAATCTGACTCCTTTATCACAGGCTTCTCTACAGATAACATCCCGGACTTCCTTCTGCTGTACGGCACTAACTGCAAACCTCTGGGTGCTGTTGATTATTCCTGCCTTATTAAAGGCTATCTCCGGAAGATTATATCCCAGCTGCGGAATGTGTTCCGGAAAAATAGTGTTGATGACCGAAGCTTCGCTATATATCCTTGTTACATCGTCATATCTTGCTCCTTTTCCGCATTCGAACACGTTGTAATCAGTCTTTTGATCCAGATAATACAGCATGGCAATAACGGCAGTAATACCGGCAGGCCCTATATATTGGGCCTCTGTCAATTGTTTTTGCACCTCCGCTGCATAAGGCTCCAGAATATTGGCATACTTAACAAAATCCCCCTCTGAAATTGCATTGCCGTTTATTCTGATTCGCTCCAAAAAGCTTACCAAATGCGGGCTTGTACACAATCCGGCCTTAAGCCCGTGAGCCTCTATCAGTTTTGATATCATTCTGCTGACGGAGCCTTTCCCCTTGCTCCCTGTCACCAGTATATTCCTTTGTTTTTTGTCCGGCTCTTCCGTTTTATCCAGAAGCGCTCTTGTCAGATGCGGGCTTCTGGTCATCATATCCGGCATATCCTTTGGTATGTTATCAATTGCGTTCATATAGGAACTATATACAAAATCTTCCGCTTCCTTAGCATTTTTAAAAATAGCAACCACTCCTATCAAAATGTTGCGCTATATACGAATAATGCGACATAACTGAAGTTTGCATAATCCTCCGCAAGAGACAGTATAGTATATCGAGGCACACGGATTATGATTTTGACAGGACTACTGATATGCCTTTGGAAAAGTTCTGACGGTGTCAAAAGGTCCTCCATGACCCGAGACACCTAAGCCGGCCTCCTGCCGGCTTCACGAACTTTTTACCAAAGCCATATCAGAGGCCTGTTGCCAAAATGCATAAAAGTGTGCCCTGCTATACTATACAAGCTCTTGCTTGGTTATGCATACTTATAACTATGTCGCATTATTCTTCTTATGCGACTCAGTTGATTATTATTAATTAATACATCAGGGTTTTATTTTCAGTCGCCTCGACATATCTTTTATTAGTATAAATGTTTTGTCCGCTAATATTATTCGGGGGGGATAAAAAGTGTTTAAGAAAAGAATCCTATTCTTTTGCACCGGCCTTGCCCTGCTGGCAGCATCACTTCAGGCTTTGCCCCTCATTTTCGGAGCAGCATTTGCTTTTGCAGCATTATTGAATGGATTCCCTATATATTTAGCGGCACGGCTCAGCTATATACTGGGAATACTGGTTTATCTTTCAGCCGCAGCCCTATTGGGTTTTTATAATCCCTGCGAAGCCCTTTTTTTCATCTGTACAAACGGCATAATAGGGCTTTCCCTGGGCATAATAAAAGACCGCTTCAGGAGTATCTATCCCGTCCCTGCTCTTTCTGCACTGTTGGATATCGCAATACTGTTCATAGTCAATTACCGGTTCGGCATAAGCATTTTCAGCCCTTCTGCCTTTAGTACCCCTGCCAGTCAAGCTGCCGCCCTCCTGTTTCCCATGTATTTATATTGCTTTATATACCTGAAGCTGGCAATGTCTTTGGATAAGCTTATTCACAGATACATCGAACTGGACATCCATCCATGACTTTTATCGGATAAAAGCCAGAGGATCCCTTTCCATAAGCGACTCAGGATTTATATACAGGGTTCCTATTGTAGTTGACCAATGCAAATGAGGGCCTGTTGAGAAGCCTGTCGATCCTACCTCTCCTATGATGTCGCCTTTATTAACTTCAGCCCCTTCCTCTACAAGAAGCTTGTCAAGATGGGCATAGGAACTGTAGATATTGCAGCCATGGTCAATTATTATTGTATTCCCCGTGACTTTAAGCATCATTGATAGCCTTACCACTCCATTATTGGCTGCCTTCACAGGAGTACCCCTGGCTGCTGCTATGTCAATGCCTGAGTGCCTTCCGGACTCTTCCCTGTTAATGTATCTTATCATACCAAACTCAGTAGAAACCTTTCCTTCAACCGGTCTTATAAACTTGCCCTCCCATAGGGGGTTTTCAGAAGTTACGGATTTTGCCCTATCGGTATGAACCTTATCCAAATTCAAATTATCATCGCTTCTCTGTTCCTTCTGAGTAGCCGAAACAGTAAGGTGCTGCTCCACAAACTCTTTATGGAGAACCTTAAAGATTTCCTCTTTTTCAGCTGCAATTTCACCATCCCTCAGAACCTGAACCTTGCAGCTGTAATCCCCTTCTTTTGTTCTGCAGCTTGTTCCAACTACAGCCAGCCTTCCCTCCATAAAGCTGAAAAACCTCGGCTGTCCCTGCACAAAAGCAGTGGATACCTGAATATCATCCCTTTCCGTCAGGCCCTTGAGATATATTGCGAAGCAATCTCCGGGCAGCAGTTCCGTCTCTGAGAATATAATTTCCGGCACAGGCTCCGGTATAGGCTCCGGCTCCGGTTCCGCTTTCTCAGGCACAAAATAATCCTCCTGCAAGCCTATGACCCCGCAGACAGAAAAAAACAGAATACAAAATATAAGTGCTTTTATAAAATATTTACCCATCCCAAATTACTCCTTGCAGCCTGTAAAGATACAGGCAGCCATACATTTGAACGGCTGCCTGTGCCTCATATTACTATTTTACTCAAGCCCCTTCTGCATACAACCCATCAAAATTAAGCAATATATACATGCTCCCGTCATCTTTCTTTCCTATACCGTTTATATATTTGCTGCTGATATTCGATACGACTTCCGACACGGGTTCTATATTCTCGCTTTCCACGGTAATCACGTTTGATGCTTCATCGACAACGAAACCGGCTATAGTGCCTCCAGTATCGGCCACGATTATCTTTGTACTGTCTTCCGTGCCCGTATCTTCAAGCTGGAACCTCTTCTTGAGGCTTATTACAGGAATGACATTGCCCCTCAGATTAAGCACCCCTTCAACATAATCGGGGGTATTGGGTATCATTGTGGGCCTCCTGTAAGGAACAATTTCGTTAACCTTAAATATGTCTATGGCGTATTCCTGCTCATTCAACCTGAATAGAACCAACTGCATCATATCCATTGAAGCACCCCCTTTTTTAATCAACTGATTATTCTTATATCTTATATTTCGACATTCTTATGAGAATTCCTTCTTATCCGCATAACAGGGAGTGAGACACTACTTTTGCGACGAAAAATTTTTTTCATGATATATATATGATATAATTAATAAAATATATTTGATTTTCAACCGGCGGAGGTAAAACAATGAATAAAATAATGTACAAGAGTACCAGAGGAAGAGGTGGGCTGATTACTGCATCGGCCGCTATACTTAAAGGCATCGCAGATGATGGAGGCCTTTTTGTCCCGACTGAAATACCAAGGCCCGAAATTTCCCTGGAAAAGATGATAAATATGGACTACAAAAGCCTGGCATACCACATTATGAAGGATTATCTGCAGGATTTTGAAGAAGCTGAAATACGCGAATGTATTGATAAGGCCTATGATGAAAAATTTGATACACAGGAAATTGCACCTGTAGTAAAAAAATCAGATGTGTATTTTCTGGAGCTTTTTCACGGGCCAACCCTTGCCTTTAAGGACATGGCATTGTCCATACTTCCATATCTTCTAAAAACCGCTGCCAAAAAACAGATGCTGGATAAGGAAATCGTAATACTCACTGCCACCTCGGGAGACACTGGGAAAGCCGCCCTGGAAGGCTTTGCCGGAGTGCCCGGCACCAAAATTATCGTGTTTTTCCCGGAAAGCGGAGTCAGTGAAGTTCAGAAATTGCAGATGGTTACCCAGACAGGCGAAAATACATATGTAATAGGCATACGAGGAAACTTTGACGATGCTCAGACTGGTGTGAAGGAAATGTTCTCCGACAAAAAGCTGCAAATGGATATGTCAGCCGCAAACTTGGTATTTTCTTCTGCAAACTCCATAAACATAGGCAGGCTGGTTCCCCAGATAGTGTATTATTTCCACGCTTATCTGCAGCTTTGCAGAATGGGTGACATTAAAGCCGGTGAAGAGATCAACTTTACCGTACCCACCGGAAACTTCGGCAATATACTGGCAGGATATTATGCCAAAAAAATGGGGCTCCCTGTCAGGCACCTTATATGTGCTTCAAACGAAAACAAAGTGCTGTATGATTTCCTGAACACGGGAATATATGATAAAAAGCGCAAATTCATCACAACCATGTCACCCTCAATGGATATACTTGTTTCAAGCAACCTGGAAAGGCTTCTGTTTTATCTTTACGGTGAAGACAGCAGTATGGTAGGCGAGTTAATGACACAATTGTCCGGTAAAGGTGCATATATGATAAATGACAATGTGAAAGACAAACTGGATGATTTTTACGGATATTATGCATCTGAGGCAGACACTGCGAAAGCAATAAGAAAAATGTATGAAGACTGCGGATATGTTATTGACACTCATACGGCCGTTGCTTTTTCAGCATACGGAAAGCACAGGAAGCAGAAGTGCGATGAAAATATAAAAACAGTGATTGTTTCAACAGCCAGCCCCTATAAATTTACGTCAGACGTAATGAAATCAATAGATTCCAGGTACTCGGGCCAAAACAGCTTCCAGCTGATAAAAGAGATGAGCAGACTTACCGGGGCAGAAATTCCAAAGGGTATCAGGGATTTGGACAGCAGGCCTGTAATTCATAATACTGTTTGCAATAAAGATGAAATAAAGAAACAGGCAGAAAAAATTCTTGGTTTATGATTATTCACCGCCGAACTTATAGCCTACACCATAAACAGTCAATATGTATTTTGGTGATTTTGCATCCGGTTCAATCTTTTGGCGGAGATTCTTCACATGGGTATCTATGGTTCTGTCGTAGCCTTCATAATCTTCGCCCAGCACAAGGAAAACAAGCTCATCACGGGTAAAGGCCTTCTGGGGGTATTTCACCAGGGCCATTAAAATCTTGAATTCATTTGGAGTAAGGTTAACAGGCTTTCCGTCTCTTTTTACCTCATGTCTGATACTGTCCACCACCAGTTCCCCATCATTGAAGGACAGCACATCGGACAGGGGTATTATATCATTCCCGGAGCGCCTTAAAAGAGCCATGACCCTTGCTGTCAATTGCCGCGGGCTGAAGGGTTTTGTAACGTAATCATCAGCTCCTATTCCAAGGCCGGTCAGTATGCTTTCCTCTTCCACCTTCGCAGTAAGCATTATTATCGGCACTCTTGATTTTTTTCTTATGCTCCTGCAAATATCCTCTCCTGACATGTCAGGAAGCATCAAATCCAATATTATCAGATCGGGATTTATTCTCTCAAAAATCTCCAGAGCTTTGCTTCCGTTATAGGCTGTATAAACTTTATAACCGCTTTTCGTCAAATATGATTCAACTACTTCTGCGATTTTCTCTTCATCATCAACCACAAGTATCCTTTTTGCATTTTCATTCACGGCAATCCCTCCTTACAAGCATTATACCACAACAAACTACCCAAATATTCCCAAGTGCTCAAAAAGAATCTTCAGTCCAATACATATCAGTATGAATCCTCCGACTTTCTCAGCTTTCTTTTTCAGCAAACCGCCGCACTTGTTTCCTATATATACTCCTGCAAAGCATATTGCAAAGGTTATCGCTCCAATCAAAGCTGAAGATTGTATTATTGAAACTCTCAAAAATGCAAAGCTTATACCGACTGCCAGGGCATCTATGCTTGTAGCCACGGCAAGAACAATCAATCTGCCCATGCTCAGCGGGTTTTCACATACTGTACCCTGATTTGATACGGCTACCTCGCACATTCCCTCAACACCTTCTTCTTTATCCTCCCCGCAAGCCTCCTTTATCATTTTGCCTCCTATGAAAGCCAACAAACCAAAGGCTATCCAATGGTCCACACTTACTATGTAATCTTTGAACTGGGATCCTGCAAGCCAGCCTATTAAAGGCATCAATGCCTGAAACACCCCGAAATACAAGCCGACTTTCAATGCATGCCCGATTTTAAGTTCCCTGATAATGATTCCATTGGTTACCGATACTGCGAAGGCATCCATCGAAAGGCCAACCGCAATTAAAACAATTGATAGTATATCCATGTCTCTCCTCCATTCATGCTTCTTAAGTACCGATGCATTTTGATTTATGTTGTGCAAACAAAAAGAGACTATGTATAACAAAAACGTTATACATGAGTCTCATTATTTCAGGCAAGCCAGACGTTTCCATCAGTATGTTGACATTGCCGCACAAACGTGCCAATTACTCCCCCATGTTGACTTCCAACTTCTAACCTTAATTATAGACAAGTTCCCACTGTTTTACAACTACTTTTTTGGGGCTGGAATTTGTCAATATTTCCGGTAACCTAACTTCAGCATTATCATAATATGTAACTGGGGACATACCAATTTTTTTAAAGACATTGGAGGTGAAAGTATGGCGAGTAGATTTATGAAAGGCATCAAGTGTACTCCTGCGGAGCCGTCCCAAAAAAAGAATTTCAGGTATGAAGAATTCCTGATTCTGATTCTGTTGTTTGTTCTGCTTGCCGCGAGTCCTTCTTTGGGATTGGACAGCAGTTATTTCTTTATCATTATTATGGCTGTTATTGCTCTTGGTGGTATAGATAAAGCCTTTGGGTTAACAAGAGGAAACATTGTATAAACGATTCGATAAAAAGTCTGGCCCGGCCGGCCAGTTTTTTATTGTTTAAATGCCCAGGCATATGCTCTGAAAGTAACCAAATTATAAATATTACATAGTATGGAGTAGGACATGTAAGGGCTATCCCTCATTATTCAAGGAGGAGGTGAGACCATGCCGCTCGGCTATGGTTATGGTTATGGTTATGGATACGGGTATCCATGGTATAACTACGGATACGGATATTCTTATCCATTTTACAGAAGCTATTTGGACTTCCTGGCATTGACAGCATTTTTCATTTTGGTTTAGCAGCTTTCAATGAATCAACTTTAGATAAGTCCAAAATTTTCAAGGAAAGGGGGGTTAAATATGGCAAATAGTTTTGGAGGAGTAAACCCATGCGGCACGCCTGATTTTTGCCGGCAACAAGCAGTATCACCTTTTGAAAAGAAGTGTGACGGCAACGGCTTCCTGCTTCTGCTTCTTCTGTTCATACTGCTGGCGGCAGGTCCATCCTGGGGTATTGACAACAACTTCTTCTTCATCATCATACTTGCAATAATCGCCTTTGGCGGTTTTGGAAGAACCTTCGGCTTCAATGGCGTATTCTAGCAGGCTCACGAACAGCAAAAGGCCTAACCTTTTCGGTTAGGTCTTATGCTTTCTATATCAAATAATACTGAGTTCTTTCGCCCGGAGGACCGCATCCTTAGCATTGTTTACACCCAGCTTTTGATAAGCCAATTTGGTATGGTATCGGACAGTATTAATTGAAAGGCCGGTCAGTTCAACGACTTCAGCATTTTTATAACCTTTGGACAGTAATTCGATCATATGTTTTTGCTGTGCCGAAAGCTTTACCTGTTTTCGGCCCATGTTGGTAATTATTCCTTTATACCGCTTTGACTGTTCATAAACCGACATGTACACAGCTTTCATATAAGCGCTGCCGGGCATAACCGCTCCATTCCCCGTATCAGCCTTTTTTATCAGTTTTTTTAGAGCCGGTAAAATCGCATTACCCTCATCCGCAAATACTCTGATATAACAGTAGGGTTCCATATCCAACAGGGTTTTTCGAAGAAGGGCGGAAGCTTTTGCTTCTCTGTCCGTCAATCGCAGAATAACGGTCAGCAGCACGGCGGCTTCAGCCACATCAAGAAGCCTGTGATTATCCGTACACAGCTTCCAAAGCTTTTCACAGAGTAATTCCGCTTTTTCATATTCTCCAAGAACAATATAAGCCCTTACAGTTGTAAAATGCAGAAAAATCTTATGCAGCTCAGGATAATAGGATTCGGTAATGAAATAATTTTCAAGCCATTCCTTTGCAGCGCTGCTGTCGCCGTCCAGGAGCTTCAGCTTTGTTTCATAAGCTGAGAATACAGGAAGCAGGTACAGCAGCTTTTTCGCTTTCAATAAAGCTTCAATTTCTTTCCTGCACCGGGCGGCTTTCTCCTCTTTACCAATTGCATATAGACAAAAGACAATCTGCATCCTGGACAGAAATTCGAGTTCAGGTGTAACGGAAGCCGGATTTTCAACCACAAGCGAAAGCGCATCCTGAATCCGGTTTTGTTCATACAGCAGGCCGGCGCGTATTCCCGATTCAATGACGGCATACTCACTGCCCAAAAGAGATGAAAACACAAGAGAGAATTCGGCGAAATGCTCCTCAGTGTTCAGCGCATAATGGGAATAATCCCTGTAAGTCCTGTGGAAATAAGGCATGTTATGGCTGATTATTTTTGGGATATTCGCGGGATTTACATCAAGGGGGACAGCGGCTGCCTGCAATCTTGCAATCTGTTCCGTAAACGTATATCTTTGATCTGCAGAATACACAAAAAGCGAGATTCCGAGCAGAGCTTTGTTCTCCCGGACAATATCGTAAATCCTGTCATATAGCTTGTCCGAATAGAAATGTAACTCTGCAGCATCGCCGAACAAAAGAGCACACCAGGCACAACTGACATATAAACACGGATTTTGCTCCAGGATTTCTGCCGGCAGCTTGTTAATGAAATACAATTTGGACATTTCCGAGCTTGATTGAACGTTAAACTTCATAAAATGATACAAGGCATCGGCAATCCCCTTGCCGAAGTTACACTTTATATAAAAGCAAAGTGCGTTGAAAAAATCCCCTGAATCAAAATAATAATTTGCCGCCCTCTGATACAAAGCCTGCAAATCTATTTCAGTCTCCTCCAATAACTCCTCCCGCAAGAAATCCAGAAACAAATTATGGTATCTGTATTCGGCCTCCCTACGGCTGAGAAACATATTTTCGCCAAGCAATTGGAGAAGAATTTGCCGGCTTTCCGGGTTCTCAGTAATCTGCCGGCAAAGATCTGCTGAAAATTTATCCACAACGGCGGTCTGCAGCATAAACAGTCGCAAGCCCCTGTCAAGCTTATCCCATATTTGTGCCTTGATATATTTGCGCAGAGGATTACTTGGAGATTTTTCACCCGGATAAAAATCTCCGCTCATTGCCAGAGCGTTTACCGCGATAGCCCAGCCTTCGGTCATGGCGTACACTCCTTCAGCCTCCCTCTCGGTAAGGAAACGGCCGTAGCTTGCGAAGTGCTGCCGTATTTCATTTCCTTTAAATGCCTGCTCATCAGCACCGATACAAGCAATTTTTCCGCTTTCTTCGTATTGGAAAAAAGCCTCCGGCAGCTCGTTGCGGCTTAATATCATAATAGTAACTGATAACGGAAGCCGCTTAAAAACATATATCAGAGACTTAATGATTTCTTTATTGGTAATGAGATGGAAGTCATCAAACACAAGAGCATATTTACAATCCTCAAAAGAAAGCAGTGAGAGGATCTCGATGGCGTATTCAACCGGTGATGCACTAAATTCCGGGATTTTGATCAGTTCCGCCAGATTTTCCTCATGGGGGACTGCAGAAAAGAGCGCCATACAGAAAATTCGATAAAAGCCTGCCAGTGTGTTATCATATGCGTCAAGGCCAATCCAGATGATTTTGTATTCAGACTCCCTCAGCCACAAAAGGGTGGATACGGTTTTCCCGCTGCCGGCAGGCGCATGTATGTAAATGCATCTTTTTTCGCTGGCTTTCCTATAGACATCCATCAGCAGAGTACGCGGAGCACATATCTCGGGAAGGTTTATAGGAACAAGCTTTTCGGTTTTATATTTCTGAGGGTTCATAAAACACCTCCTTGTATTATTAAACTCATTATATCCAAAACTGTTAAATTATTCAATTGAATCAGGCACATATTCCCACATTATTGCCTTAAATCTCCCAAAATAATTTTCAATGACCCCACATCAATGTAGTTTAATAATCATATATGCCATATTATAATGAAATAAAGATACCGGACTATATTAAGGAAAGGAGATGTCAGAAGTGGAGCGGCTTCTTGTCAAAAGCTTTGATTTTTCCATCCGCATCACAGAGCTGATTAAATACCTTGAAAGAGAGAATAAAAGCTTTCCTTTGAGCGGGAGACTGCTTGCATGCGCAACCGGAATAGGCGTATGCATGAAACAGGCCGCATCCGCCGGCAGTATGTCCTTTGAAACCAATCAGAAAGCATTGAGCTATGCTTCAGAAGCGGAATACCTGCTGGAACTGATGGAAAAAACAGAATACCTGACTGAAAAGCAAAGCAAGCCCATCCTTGGCGATTGCCGGGGGCTTATGTCGGCTATTGCAGCTTTGAATATCAAACAGAAAGGAAAGGATTAACATGAGTAAGACGAGTTTAAAAGTAGTCTCAATCTTAATCATAGTTTGTTCCGTACTATTCTTATCCTCGTGCTCCGCGGGGGGCTCTGAGGCTCCTGATGCCAAGCCCGCAGCGCCGGCACAAGCGCCTGCGACGGAAGCCGCAGATCAAAATACGGCGGAGTCAGAAGCTGTAAATCAGGATGCGGCAGCAGCAGAAACTGAGCAGCAAAGCACAGCAGAGGCAGAAGCTGTACCCGACAGCGGCCTGACACTGGAGAAACTTAAGGCGAAGGCGCAAGAGCATGGATACGAAGTAACACCCGTTGAGGGCTATCAGCTTACGGACAGCATAAAGCCTGAAGACGGCTTCAACCTGCACTATGTAGACGATAACACCGACGGATTTGTCCCGGTATTTGAATTCGGCAGCTCCGATGATGCATTGAAATATGCCGAGGGCGTCAACTCGGCGGGATATAATCTTTGCATCGTCAACGGCCGCTTTGTCACAATGACGGGGACACATTACGGCGTCGTGACAAACGACGCCCAGGCGGACTTCCTTGCCGGTTTGCTTGAAAGCAAAGTTATGGAAGCCCCGAAAATATCCGGCAGCCCTGTTATACCTCCGGCCAGTGATTATACCGGCGCTTGCAAACAGGCTGACACTGTCAGAAATGTGCTTAATACACTCGTCAACAGAACTGTATTGACTCACGATAAGAGCGCCGCGGAAGATAAGAACTTTTCAGCTGCGTTTATCAGCTTTAACATGCTTTCTTCGGGTAACCTGATGTTTACGGCTACTCTGAGCGAGGACGAAGCCAGCCGCGATGCTATGGCTCAGATGTGGACCTCCTTCGGCGTAACGGATATGAAGATTGAGAGAACTGCCCCGCATACTTACGAACTGACGGGAACCAGAGCGGGAATGGAAACACCGTTTCTGATCCGCTGCATGTTTGCCCCAACCTCCGGAGCCCTGCGGCTTGTAGAGATGGACGGTGACCGGGCAGTTGAGCTGTTTGAATATGTTCCGTTGGGCGGGGACACCTATGCCTTTCAGACAATTTCCGAGCGTGCCGTCGTAAAGTATCAGGGGGACCGGATCACCGACTTTACTTATTCGCTTTTAAAATCCGAGAATGCTTTATATAGCCCCGACGTAGACGGCATTTATGACAAAACCGGCCTTGACGCGGCGTGGGTAACGTCAGCCGGAGAGGACCTCTTCGAACAGCTTGTCACCTACGACGGAACGATTCTAAAAATCTACGCCGAAAGTTTCTTTACCGGCAACCGCATAACGGCGGATATAAATGTGCCTCAAAATCCTTGATGCATCAATAACCGAAATTACGTAAGATTTGAATATTAATAAAATTTAAGGAGGCATCCAAATCAAAAAGAAGTCACTGACATTATTATTAATACTTGCAATGGCTTCGGGTTTTACCTCCCTTTCTGTGCTGGCAGCATCCCCACCCACAACGATTTCCGCGCCTGAAAACTTCGCTGCCGCCGATTACATGGGTAGTTCCGTCTACTGCACCCTGAGCGCGCCGGAGGACTTGCGCAAGCACATTGTCCAAACGGATGAGGAACGGGGCTACTACATGTCGATTATGGCCCAGGTGGATTTCAAAACGGATGGAGGAAGCTGGCATTATTCGCCGGAATGGGACAACAGGGACACCTATTCGAAATACGTGCTGTATTTTTACAACAGTCTGACCGGCGGTGACGGCGGAATATTTCTGGGCGGCGAGTATCTCGTTTTCAGAAATATGTTCCCGGAGGAATCAAACATTCCTGTCGAGTCAGGCTTTAACAGCTGGGACTGGTACAAAAGCCACTCCATGACACTGCGGGCACGCTTTGCCATCATATTCGGAGATAACCTTGTGTTTTCCGACTGGTCGGAGGAGTATACCCTGTCAAACAGCAGTAAAATGGACTATAAAAAGATTATGAATGAAAACGCACCCACCCTCGTGTCCTCCGGAATTGAAGCGCGGGGTCCGGACAACGTCCCTTGGGTTGTTTTACAGTTAGCGCAACATCCCGCTGCGGTGCAGAAGTTCAATGCGGCTTCATTTGATAATATGTGGACGGAAATCTGGCTTCGCAAGCTTGGCGATACCGATTTCATAAAAGTCGGCGCTGAACGGTTCCATAATGAAAGAATCAGCCTTGACATAAGCGCTTATTTTCAGGAAAACCTTGCCAGCTACGATGCACAGGCTTACGAGGTCAAGGTGCGCTACGCAATAGACGAACGGTCTTACCCTCAATCAGGCGTAACATCGGAAACCTGGCTGTACAGCCCCTTTTCCAATACGCTTTCTTATGGCATGCCCGCGTGGAGTGCGGCTTCCAGCTGGGCTACAAATGAACTGAAAAAGGCTGATGAATACGGCCTCATTCCTGGTATTCTGAAAAATACGGATTTGACAAAGCCCATTACGCGGGAAGAATTCTGCGAACTGGCGCTGGTACTGTACGAAAAAACTACGGGCAAAACTCCCGCGCCCTACGCCCCCAACCCCTTTACCGATACGACAAATCCGCAGATTCTGAAGGCTTTTGCCTTAGGCATAACAAAAGGTACATCAGCAACCACCTTTGAACCCAATAAAACCATAACCAGGCAGGAGTGCGCCACAATGCTGTTCAGGACAATCAAAGGCATCGTGCCGGAAGCCGACTATTCCATTACCGGTGTGCCTGATTTCCCGGATCAAAAGAATATCGACTCATGGGCGGTTGAAGGCACGAAATATATGTCAAAGCTGGGTATAATAAAGGGAGATGCTAAAGGCTACTTCATGCCTAAAGCAACGACAACTGCGGAGCAGGCAACCGGCTACGGCACGGCGACAAGGGAGGCAGCAATTCTCATGAGCGTGAGGACTTATGGTGTGATGCCATGATGAGGCACGCCTTCCGATATTTAGTCATCATTGCCGCCGCAGGGTTACTTTTCCTATGCGCATGCAGCCCTCAGGCTCAGGCCGGTGAAAACACTTCCCAGGCATCCTCAGCCTCGGCTCAGCAGGAGGAAACAAATACCGCTTCAAAGGAAGAGGCGGCAGCAACCTCCGAAGAATCCGCTGCGGAAGTTGAGTGCAACTGGGCCCTTGAAGTCAGCGATACAGTAGCGACACAGCTTAACGGCTACGACTTTGAATGCACCCTTGCGATTATGGCAGTCAAGCTGGGCGGTAAGGATGAACTGGGAACCTACAGGGGGATTGTCACTCTCAAATATCAATATGACATGAAGCAGGGCAATGTTTCCGGCAACGCCGCAGGTGAGGGTCAGGAAATCGACGCTGTCATTGAGGTGGTACAATACGAGGAACAGGCGTACAATGAGGCAACAGGGCAGACAGATCTGGCAGAACTTGTTCAATATGACGCCATGGCTATAGGCAGCCTGGCCTTGACCGGAAGCGGTGAAGCCACCGAATCGGTCGAAGGCGCCAGCTGGAGCACAAGTGACAAAAAGACAATCCCGGTGCCGTATAGGATGGCGGTAGACGGCGGCAAGGTAACCATTGAGCTTTATACTATTGCTCCGGGAGTCAAATTCAACGGAATGATTACAGGAACTCCAATTTGAGATAGTACCGATAAGGAAAGCCAGCCACTAATTCGTGACTGGCTTTCTGTATTTAATTATTAAATTAATTACCGCTTTCAGCTGCTTCTTTTACACAAGCCTGATGCTTCTTGTCCACTTTGTTTGTATTGTGGGTCCTGCTGTTAAGGAAATGAACATCTACAACTCCGCTCATCCCGTTGTTCTTTATCTTGTCAAGATTTGCACCTCTGCCGTAACCGCCGCTCCTGCTGCTTATGTACTTATCTGCGGGGGACTTGTCCACTCCTGCATGAGGCATAGCCGCCATTGATGCCGCTATCTTCCGCCCGTCAACTTCCACAATTATCGGCCTGCGTTCCCAGCTCCAGCCGCCCCAAATCTCTTTGATCTTTTTGGAATCTTCCGCGGTCCTGGCCTCACAGTCAGCATGGTTGCCTCCGTATGTACGAACAATATCAAAGGTTTCTCCTGTCCTTACGTCAGTTACCTTTGCCACCGTTCCTTTTTTAAAAATATTGGATGCCTCGGACCACCAATCAAGGGCCTCTACTTCAGCAGTATATGTCCATTCTGTTCCAAAAAGCGCTTTCCCTGTATCCGCGCCGACAATTCCATCAACAGTCAGATTGTTATCCTCCTGGAACTTTTTCACTGCTTCTTCAGTAACGTTTCCGAAATAACCTGTTACTTCCTCGGTAAAATACCCTTTCTCCTTCAGCTGAGACTGAATCCTGGATACTTCTTCACCCTTGCACCCGTTTTTCAGAACATCGGCAAAGGTAACTGAGGTGGTAAAAAGTATCACAACAAGCATAAGTACCAACGATTTGACAATCTTCAATACTGCCTCCCCTTTCTGCTTACGGACCTCACTTAACCCTTTTTGTCCCTCGCTCTTCTGAGGAATATAGCTTGTCTTTATTCTAACAACTTTTTCTTTCCAATTCAATGGTAAAAAAATACAGCGTTATACCATAAATGCACCTAAAGTCCCTGCCATTTCAGGTTGGGCTGATAATTCGGTCGTTTGTTTTATTGATATTTCAATAAGCAAAGCCCAAAGGAGAATAATCGATACAAATAATCCCGAATAACTGCCTATAAGCTTCAGGCCATTCGCAAAGGTAGTCACTCCCGGGGCTATCTGCTGCTCTTCGGCTTCCAGCCTGGCCGCCTTTATTGTAAGAAAACTGGCTATAACACTTAATACTGATGCTATTATAAGAAAGGTATCCCCTCCAATCACATTTACAATAATGGAGCTTGTAAGGAGCAATCTGCCAGCCAGCTTTGCTTCAGCCGTACCCGCCCTTTCTCTCCCCTCCTGCGGCAGTGCGCTTTCCGTATCCATATCCAACTCCTCCCTAGTACCATTATATTATTGTCCAAATTCTGTGTGCCTCTTGAATTCTCCATTCGGGCTGTTGCACAATATAAGAATAATGCGGCGCATTTGAAGTTTGTAGTCATTCTACAGAGCACTAGCCTTGTATAACAGCGAGCACTTATTGGCTTTGGGCAACAGAATCGAGTGAAGATACGCAGTAAAATCCGTGGGATTTACGTGAGGTAAATCCAGCACATACCAACAGGAGGTTGGGTTTATGTGCGTCAGGATTTTACAAGTATCAAGCTCTGATTCTGTCCAAAGCTAATATCGTGCGAGTCGGTATACAAGGTTATTGCTCTGGGAGTATGACTGCAAACTTCAGCTACGTCGCATTCTTCTTCTTATATGTCTTTCAGGTTTAGTACTCTTATGGCATTCAATACCGCTATCAGCGCAACACCCACATCGGCAAATACCGCTTCCCACATTGTTGCCAATCCCCCGGCACCCAGAAGCAGCACAATCAGCTTAACGCCCATTGCAAATACAATATTTTGCAATACTATCCTCCTGGTTTTCTTTGCTATCCTTATGGCACTGACTATTTTGGACGGCTCATCCGTCATTATCACTATATCCGCTGCTTCAATTGCCGCGTCGGAGCCCAGGCCGCCCATTGCAATTCCAACATCTGCCCTGGCCAATACAGGGGCGTCGTTAATACCGTCTCCCACAAATGCAACCTTGCCCCTGGACCTCATCTCATTCTTAATCCATTCAAGCTTTTCAACCTTTTGATCCGGCAGCAGCTCCGAATACACCTCGTCCAGCCCCAGTACCGACCCTGCCTTCTCTCCTGCCGCCCTGACATCCCCGGTAAGCATTACGGTTTTTTTTATGCCTGAAGCCTTAAGGAGTCGAACGGCTCTTTCCGCATCATCCTTAATCTCATCAGAAATTACTATATATCCTGCATAAGCTCCTTCTATTGCTATATGCACAAGGGCTCCTGCAATATCAGGGCTTTCTGCTGATATTCCTTCCAATTGCATCATTTTTATATTCCCTGCTGCTACCCTTTTCCCGAAGACCTCTGCCCTGACCCCATGACCTGGAATCTCCTCGTAATCCGAAATTTCGCTGCCAACTGCCTCGCTTCCGTATGCCTTAAGTATTGATAATGCAATAGGGTGGCCGGAGTAACTTTCGACATATGCTGCATATTTCAGCAGCCCTTCTTCCTTCATTTCACCCAGCGCCTTGACTTCAGTCACTTTAAAAACTCCTTTTGTCAGTGTGCCGGTCTTGTCAAATACAATGGTATCCACCTGATTTAATGCCTCTAGGTAATTACTTCCCTTTATAAGCACTCCGTTCTTTGAAGCACCTCCAATACCTCCGAAAAATCCCAAAGGTATGGATATGACCAAAGCACAGGGACATGAAACCACAAGAAATATCAATGCCCTGTAAATCCAGTCTGAGAAAGCTTCTCCCTGCAGCACCAAAGGCGGAACAAATGCAAGAGCTAATGCGGAAAACACCACTGCAGGAGTGTAATACCTTGCAAACTTGGTAATGAAGTTTTCGGTGTGGGATTTTTTACTGCTTGCGTTCTGTACCATGTCAAGAATCTTGGATACCGTCGATTCTCCAAACTCCTTGCTCACTTCAACGGTAAGAACACCGCTGTTGTTTATAAAGCCTGCCAGAATCTCATCCCCGGCATTGGCCTCCCTTGGCACCGACTCTCCGGTCAAAGCTGAAGTATCCAGCATTGATCTGCCTTCTGTTATTCTGCCGTCCAGAGGAACCCTTTCCCCCGGCTTTACAATTATATAAGCCCCCACCGGCACATCTTCCGGGGGCACCTGTATCACCCGGCCCTCAGAGACCAGGTTGGCATAATCAGGCCGTATGTCCATCAGTTCTTTTATCGACCTTCTGGAACGATCTACAGCTAAATCCTGGAACATCTCCCCTATCTGATAAAAAATCATTACCGCAACGCCTTCGGAGTATTCTCCTATTGCAAATGCTCCAATCGTCGCAAGACTCATAAGGAAGTTCTCATCAAAGACCTGCCCTCTTAAAATATTCCTTATTGATTTGATAAGTACTTCTCCTCCGACCAATACATATGCTGTCAAATACATAACCAATTCTACGCCGGCAGAAAGCTTAAGCAAAACAGCCGCAGCAAAAAATGCGGCACCAATACCGAATTGAAGCAGCTTCAGCCTTTTTATCCCTGATTTATTTTTTTCTTCTGAATCTGCTTCCCCAGTCTTTCCGTTTGTTATCTCTTTCAGCTTTACATCCGACTCAATATTCCTTACGATTTGCTTTACTTCCTTTATTGCTGCTGCCTCATCGGCAGATTCGAATATTTCAAGCTTCAGCTTTTTTGTCACAAAATCTATGGATGAATTCCTAATCCCCTCCAGGGATTTGATGCCAAGATCCATCTTGGCAGCACAGGCTGCTCAGCCAAGACCTGTGAGCATGAATTCTTTTACAACAAATTCATCGTTTTTTTCAAAATCTGCTGCTGCTTCTCTTTTCACATTAATACCCCCGTCTCACGCTTTGTTTAATGCTATCTCTCCCTGATATGTACCAGTCCTTGGTCGAATATCTGTTTTACATGTTCATCATCCAAGGAATAATACACTACTTTGCCTTCTTTTCTGTATTTCACCAGCCTTGCCTGCTTCAGAACCCTGAGTTGGTGGGATATTGCAGACTGATTCATGGATAACAGTGCCGCTATATCGCATACACACATCTCAGATTCAAACAGCGCGCACAGTATTTTGATTCTTGTTGTGTCGCCAAAAACCTTGAACAACTCAGCCAGGTCATAGAGCGTCTCTTCTTCAGGCATACTGTTCCTTGCCTTTGATACGGTATCTTCATGTATTACGGAACAGCTGCAGCTTTCAATACTTACCTTGTTTTCTTCCATAATGCCCTCCGTATTATTATATATGAACATATGTATATATGTTCATATGTTTATATTCATATATTACTGATTTAATATACAAAAGTCAACAAAAAATGAATTTGGGTGAGACACGGGGACGTTTCACGTGTCCCCTGAGGGACAGGAGAAACGTCCCCGTGTACCCAAAAAACAATTGTAACCAAAAGCGGATTACAACATAGAATATGAATAGGATGATGAACAACCTCTTCTGCAGAAGGAGGTGTAATTATGGCGAGAGGTTTTAACCATGGTTTGTATGGATTGAATAAGCCCGGCTGAGAGCCGGGTTCAGCACCGGAAGATTTTTCGGGAGTATTTTACTCAAAATCAAGAAAGCAGCATCTCTCTGCCGCAGTTCCCCCGCCACCCCCGGAGCCGGGCCCCCCTGCAGCAGTTCCCCCGCCACCCCCGGAGCCGGGCCCCCCTGCAGCAGTTCCCCCGCCGCAGAATCTGGGCGGAATGTTTACGGGCTTTTGGGAAATGTGTTTGAGAATAATAACTGGTGGCTGTGGGCTGCTTTACTTTTTATCTTCTTTAATCCCGACCTGAGAAAAAAACTCATAGGAAAGTCAAAAGAGGCTGACCAGGACCCTTAGTCAGCCTCTCTCAATCCCAAGCCTTTTCTCTTGGAAATGATATGCGCTTCAATATTGTTTGCCGCTTCCGCCGGATCATCCCCCAGTGCAATCTTGCCCCCTGTCAGTCCTTCCACATCTTCTGTAAGAAGCTTAACCAACCCCGGAGCTCCTGTGACAAATGGTATTGGCGAAAGGTGGGTATAGGCACCGTAGGCTACTGCAAAGAAGCCATCGATAGTTGCCTTCTGCTCCATCCATTCAGGTGCCGTTACCGCTATGGGAAGCTGCGGTATGTCGACATCCAGATGGTCTGCCAGTGCCGTTACCAGCATGGATATCCTGCCTGTATCGGTACAGGTGCCAAAGCTTAATACCGGAGGAATCTTAAGCAGGCTGCAGACTTCCTTCAAACCGCTTCCTGCCATATTGACGGCATCCATATTACAGAGTCCTGCCACCTCAAGAGCATGGTTGCCGCAGCCGCCGGCTGCCACAAGTATGTCTTTCTTAATAAGCTCTTTTACAAGATTCACAGTCATCCAGTCCTGGGGCCCGTTTCTCAGGGTCGAGCAGTTGGCAAGAGCCACTACCCCTTTAATCTTTCCGGCGGCTATTACATCAACCAGGGGATCCAGCTTGCCTCCCAGAGCCTCCATCACTGCTTCGGTTGAAAAGCCTGCTATGGCTTTCGTAATATGCTGCGGTACTTTGGGTATTATTTTGTTGTGCCGTTTTGTAAAGTTCTCCAGAGCAAGCTCAATGAGCCTGTCTGCCATTTCGCCTGCCTTTTCGGGATCATAGGGTATCTTGTGCAAGAGCCCCGGAAGGTCTATTATAGTGCTCACTGATACAAGAGTAGCCTGATATTTTTCAGCATACATATCAATAGCCGGAGGCGAACAGTTTTCTTCCATGGCCAATACATCCACCGTACCGGTTGCGAGCATCGGTTCAATAGAAAGCCAGTTGCCCATCAGCCCTACGAAAATATCATCAATCTCAAACCTCTGAAGCAGCTCCTGCCCGGTTTCTATTGACCCCACAATTCGAAGCCCTTTTGCCCCCGCCTTTCTTGCCCGTTCCTGAACCTCAGGGGTTCTGGCCTTCTGCAGTGTTGCTACACCGGGCCATGGCTGATGGCCGTTAAAAACTATATTCACATAGTCCGGGTCAAAAATACCCAAATCAACATTGACTTCATGGGGTTTCGGGGTTCCGAACAGTATATCCTGAACCATTTCCAGCCCTATTTGCGAATTGTATATTGTTGCCAAGCCCAGGCGCAAAGCTTTTATTGCCAGAGATACATGGCTGCCGTCCACATTTGTAAGGCAGCTTGCCACACAATTCTGCTCTTCATGTATACTGCCTGCCGGATATAAGCCCAGATTCCTCCATACTTCCTTCCTCTTCCGGGGTGCGAATGCTTCAACCATAATATTTGTCTCTTCCGAGCCTATATGCATTTGAGCCTCCAGAAAGTTTGCCAGCTCCTCCGCCATTTTGTTCACATCCTGCTTGCTGTCAATCCCTACCGTATCGCACATCCATTTAAGCTTATTTACATCGGTGATCTTAAAGGGGGTTTTCCCCTGTGCGGTCTCCCTCAGGGTTCGGAAAGCCTCATAGGCATGATGGCTGTACGTGCCTGCCCCCATGATGTTTCTCAGAAGCATATTCCTCATTGCCATTGCGTCACCGCCTATTCCGCATACACCCTTATCCTGTCCGCTTTTTTCGCTGATTCTGCAAGGGCCGTTGGTACAAAGCTGGCAGCTTAATCCCTGAAGGCAGAATTTACAGCGGATCTTTTCCTGCTGTGCATATCTGTCAAAGGCATTGGACATTCCGTCTTCCCTTATTCTAGGAAGCATCTCCTCTACCGAATCATGATAGCTGACCCGTCCTTCAGTCTTTTCTAATATAGTTTCTCCCATTGATATTATTCCTTCCTTTCAAGCATGTTTCAAGGTAAGTTTTCTCATAAAGCAGGGTAAATATGTGCTTAAGTACTGTAAACCGAATAAAAAAAAGGCGTGATGCCAATTAAAGCAATTAAAGCATCATGCCCGTTTTTTATTTTCCTGACTCCACCTCATAAGGCCAATCCATTATTCCGCCCATATTGTATACCTTGCTGTATCCAAGCCCTGCCAATATGTTAGCAGCACTGGTACTTCTTTTGCCGCTTGCACAGTATACGATAATATCCGCATCCTTATCAGTCAGCTCTGCTTCAGCTCTCTTCTCCAATTCATTAACCGGTATCAAAATACTTCCCGGTATATGTTGTTCTTCATATTCCCCCTGGTTCCTTACATCCAATAGTATAATATCCTCTTCCGATTCCAGCCTTTTATATGCCTCTTCAGGAGAAATACTTTCGGGCTGTACTATTTCTTCAGGAGAAATGCTTTCGGGTTGAACTATTTCCGGAGGGCTTTCTGA
This sequence comes from Clostridia bacterium, assembly GCA_017994115.1. Taxonomy (GTDB): domain Bacteria; phylum Bacillota; class Clostridia; order Lutisporales; family Lutisporaceae; genus BRH-c25. Next base: position 70,698 of record JAGOLK010000002.1, read on the forward strand.
GATGTCCTGCTGAGGTTTTGTACTGCAGGCTGAAAATACTGCGGCCCCCAATAATACTGCCAGCAATAATATCACTATTCTCTTCATTCGCTCCACCGTCCTGTTACAGGCTTCCCTTTAAACCAATTTCTTCTGCAGCTTTCTTCATTCCATTAATTGTTTCTTCGATAATAGTGTCCATTTCCATGCCCAGAAGCGCTGCCCCCTCTTCTATAACCTCCCGGTTGACTCCTGCCGCAAAGCTCTTTTGCTTCCATTTCTTTTTTACGGATTTTACTTCCATATCCAATATGCTTCTGCTTGGCCTCATGATGGCAGTGGCTGCAATAAGCCCTGTCAGCTCGTCTATAGTATAAAGTACTTTTTCCATTTTCGCTGTCGGTTCTACGTCGGAGCAAAGCTTCCAACCATGGCTCAGCACTGCATGAATATATTCTGCAGGCCATCCTCTTTCGGTAAGTATCTCTTTTGCTTTTATGCAATGTTGTTCCGGGTACATTTCATAATCAATATCATGCAGCAGGCCTATAATGCCCCATTTTTCCTCATCCTCCCCAAGAAGTCCGGCAAAATGCCTCATAACGGATTCAACTGTCAGTGCGTGCTTCACCAGGCTGTCGTTCTTGTTAAACTCCTGCAGGAGTTCCAATGCCGCTGCTCTGCTCGGAATTGTGTTTCCCATAGAAATTCCTTCTTTCGTATTGTTTTTTAGTTTGCATTACCTGCCGGCTTTTTTCTTTAGTGCCGCCTTGGTGCTTTTTGCTATATCGGCTGCCGTCAGGCCGTACATTTGGAGTAAAATATCCGGTTTTCCGGACTTTCCGAACTTGTCCTGCACACCAACCCTTACAAGGGGTACCGGGTAATTCTCTGAAAGCACCTCAGCCACTGCACTTCCAAGGCCCCCGATAATATTGTGCTCTTCAGCAGTGACGATGGCCCCTGTTTCCCTGGCCGCTTTCACTATTATATCCGCGTCAATAGGCTTTATGGTATGAATATCTATTACCCTTGCGTTTATTCCTTCCTGCTGAAGCAGTTCCTTCGCTTCAAGAGCCGCGCTCACCATAAGCCCGGTAGCAATGATTGCGGCGTCATTTCCTTCTGCAAGTACAATACCCTTGCCTATTTCGAACTTATAGCCGCTTTCATCATATATTACTGGAACGTTCAATCTTCCCAATCTGAGATATACAGGCCCCTCATGCTCTATTGCAGCCTTTACGGCATATTTGGTTTCAACAGCGTCAGCAGGACTTATTACCGTCATATTTGGAAGCGCCCTCATTATTGCAATATCTTCAATTGCCTGATGTGATGCCCCGTCCTCCCCTACTGATAAACCGGCATGGGTTGCACCGATTTTTACATTTAGTTTTGGATAGCATATTGAGTTCCTTACCTGCTCAAAAGCCCTCCCTGCGGCAAACATGGCAAAGGTACTTGCAAATACTACCTTGCCGCAGGAGGCCATTCCTGCAGCCGTAACCATCATATTGCCTTCAGCTATGCCCATATTGAAAAACCTTTCAGGGTATTTCTTCCTGAAATTATCTGTCTTTGTGGATTTTGACAAGTCTGCATCAAATACCACTATTCTGTTGTCGGAGCCAAACTCCGCAAGTGCATTTCCATATGCTTCCCTTGTAGCTATCTTATCTGCCATACTATTCAACCTCCAACTCTGCCATGACTTTATCCAGTTCCGCCATTGCCTGGTCTCTTTGTTCCTTGTTTGGAGCACTGCCATGCCAGCCTGCCTGATTCTCCATATAAGAAACCCCTTTCCCTTTGACGGTTTCGGCAATTATTATTGTAGGCTTGCCTTTACAATCCTTGGCCTGCCCTATAGACTCAAGTATCTTTTCAATATCATGGCCGTCGGTCTTCAGCACATTCCAACCGAAGGCTTCAAATTTATCTGCTACAGGTTCAGGAGACATTACATCGGTAATCCTGCCGTCAATCTGAAGCCCGTTATGGTCCAGAAAAGCCGTCAGGTTATCAAGCTTGTAGTGAGCCGCAGCCATAAAAGCTTCCCAGACCTCGCCTTCCTGAAGTTCCCCGTCACCCAGTACAGCATAGACCCTGTAGTCCTTCTTATCCAGCTTGCCGGCCATAGCCATGCCCACAGCTGCCGAAATGCCCTGGCCCAAAGACCCGGTGGACATATCCACCCCGGGTACATATCTCATGCTGGGGTGTCCTTCCAGATAGCTGTCAGCTTTCCTGAAGGTCAAAAGGTCCTCCTTAGGGAAAAACCCCTTTTCTGCCAGTACCCCATATAAGGCAGGAGTACAATGGCCTTTTGACAGTACAAACCTGTCCCTGTCCTCCCATAAGGGCTGTTTGGTGTTTACACGCATTTCAGCGAAATACAATACTGTTAGAATATCGGTACAAGACAAGGATCCTCCCGGATGTCCCGATGCAGCGCTGTAAACTTCGTCGATGATGTGCTTTCTTACTTTGACCGCATACTTTTTTAGATCTTTAATTTCAGGTTTTTTCATTTGCTGCCTCCTTGTATTATATAAAATTATGGTTTACATAAATTCAAGCTGCAATAGTCATCAAATACCTTTCCTATTCCTCCATCAACTGCATCTATGATAAACTCACAGGTCCCGTAAATCCGGCACTGATTCAAATGACCCCATCAGCATAATTTTTCTCATCGCCCAATGCTATATG
>JAGOLK010000035.1 GCA_017994115.1 Clostridia bacterium
ATAGCTCCCCTGATTGAATTGAATACAACCTCCCTTAAGGGCTTATAGTTGTCCAGTTTTAATTCGAGAAAGTTGTTATCCATTATTATCACCCCCTGTTAGCATTTTAATACTAAAAGTCTAAATTTTGGTTGGTAGTCTTGACTAAAAAAACCTCACTCACCATGTCTTTAATATGATCATATGCATTGTATGCAGATGCAGGATCCTTGAATACTCCGAACACCGTCGGCCCGCTGCCGCTCATAATGCTCCCCAGGGCTCCGTATTCCATTAGTTTTTCCTTCAATTCTTCTATCTGAGAGCATTTTTTTATTGTCACCGTTTCCAATACATTGCACATACAGGCAGTTATACCCTCAAGGTTCCTTCCTTCAATATACTGAATCATACTTTTTATGTCCGGCCTTTCCCTGATTTCTTCAAGCTTCAGGCCTTCATATACCTCTTTTGTAGATATGCTTACAGCAGGCTTTGCCAATAGTATAAGGCATTCGGGAATTCCCGGAAGCTGTGTCAGCTTCTCACCCAAACCTTCCGCCAGGGCAGTCCCCCCCTGAATGCAAAAGGGTACATCTGAACCCAGTTTTTTTCCCGCATCCAGTATTTCATTCCTGGACAATCGCAGATTCCATGCCTTATTCAAAAGCTTAAGGGTAAGTGCTGCATCTGCACTTCCTCCTGCAAGTCCCGCAGCAATAGGTATTGTTTTTTCAATATTTATCAGTGCGCCTTCCTTGACGCTGTATTTTATTTTTAGGTATTCGGCAGCTCTATATACGATATTCCCTTTACCTTTCGGCAATTTGTCATTATTGGAAGTAACTTTTATATCACCTTTCACTGCTCTGACAGTTATGGTATCAAACAATGCCACCGATTGCATTATCATCGATACATCATGATAGCCGTCAGGCCTTTTTTTAAGTACATCAATTGCCAGATTTATCTTTGCAGCTGCCTTTCCAGCCTGTGTATTCAATACAATCACGCTCCATTGCCTAATGTATACAAAAATCCCCCCATTATCATTATATACTATTTTCAAATTTCTTGTACATTTTTTTGCCGATAAGTTGTGATATTCTCTCCTCTCCATCGCATTCTCCATAAAAAATAAAAGCAGGAATCATTCATCCTGCCAATAAAGTCTTTCCATTATTATAGACCGCTATCCTTCCCAATCCGGATATTCTTCAATATCATTATCTTCGTCCCATTTGCCACTTTGCTTGGGTTTTCAATGTTATTCAACTTTGCCAGGGCATCCACTGTGGTATTGTACCTCTTGGCTATGCTCCACAGCGTATCGCCTTTCTGAACCATGTATATAGTCACTGCCGGCATCCTGCCATAGTCTATACTAATGCCTTCAACTGCCTCAACGTTATCTACCAGCCTTTTTTCAATATGCCTCATGACCTCGGCATAAACTCCAAGCACTACCCTTAATTCAATCATTTCATTGTTTATCTTGCTGAAGTTCACACTGTCTGCACTGCATTTTACAGTACACGGCATACCAAGCCTCACGCCGGGTATATCCATGAAATGCCTGAATGGAATCTGCTCGGTCATGCTGCACATAGGCTCCGCACTGTATGAAGACTCATAGACAAACGTGCACTCCGCCATGCCCTCCAGCAGTACCCTGTCATCCAGCAGCTTCACTTCATTTACTATAGGCAGCACATTTACATAGCATACCTTCTCAATCTCAGGATCCCCATGCTTAATGCCGACGGTTTCCTTGATTACAATGTTTGAGCGGCCTTTCCCTACAAATTCGCTGAGTGAAAATATATTTCTTTCTATATCTATCACATTGGTCGGGCTATAAGCATCCGCCACGATTTCCTGCTCTATGTTATTAAATACCTTGGCTCCCATACCCAGCATCACATGGGCATTTATCACTTTTCTCTCGCCATTGGCGTCCTCATTAACCTCCAGGCGGCATTCCTGAAGATTGCTTTCTGTAACACACTCCATGTTTTTCTCTGCAGCAGGGACCTCTATGTATTGAGTAAACGGCACTTCAAACTCCTGGTACTGCAATTGGTTTTCCTCGGTCTCAGCTTTATAGAGTATGTCTATTGCCAGCAGTCCGTTCACCTCAACCTTGCCTTCGATTGGCTTTTCATCCTTTATAACTACCTTGCAGTCCGATCTGAATATCCTGCCTATCGCAGGTGCATCAGCCGCCAGGTTGAGTTCCTCATTGAACTCATAATGGTCTTTGTTATAGCCCACTACTTGTTTGAAGCTGCCTTCCTCCCGGAGCACCTGGATATCTGATAAACCCCTTACGTCAGAAGCCAGCTCAAGATCGAAAAGATCCTCAACCTTGCAGTGCATATCCATGATTACCTTCACGCCAAGCTTTCTTGAGTTTATCATATAACAATCAACATGCTGGATTACTGTATTTATGCTTTCTCTCATCTTGGGCCTCGCTCCCGGAATTTCAATACCCTGCGAAAAATTGGCGGCCACATCCATACTGTTAAGCGGTTTTCCTTCATCATCTGCTGCATATAATATACTTAATAATATTTGACCATTTACAACAACCTTGTCGTTTAACACTTCACAATCCCTTATCTGTACAGTTGCGCCCGGGGCAAGTATCTTGTATAAATCCGGATTTATATCCGGTACATTTATATCTTCTTCGACCACTGTGCTGAATACATTTTCGCCTACTATTCTGGAAACCTTGAGTGGGTTTTTTATTAGTTCAAGTGGCATTATTCTCCGCCTCCTACTATAGTTTTTCTATTAATTTATATGAGACGAGAAGGAATTTATGCCAACATTTTTATTTGAAGGGGCTGTGTTGCGTTCTTCAAATGCGAAAAGGACACGAGAAACGTCCCCGTGTCCTTCTTAAAGTATAATTGTTGTTCCTGCCCTGCCCTCCAAAGCATCCACTGCCTTGTAGAGGGAGGTGATTATCGCTTTCCCTCCCGGATTTGCCTTAACGAACGCTACAGCGGCCTGAATCTTCGGAAGCATGCTGCCCGGTGCGAAATGCCCCTCCCTGATGTATTGCTCCGCTTCCGCAGATGTTATGACAGATAAGTCCTTCTGATCCGGCTTCCTGAAGTTGATTGAAACCTTCTCAACCTCCGTAAGTATCATAAGTATATCTGCATTGATGTCCTCGGCAAGCCTTTCAGCGGCAAGGTCCTTGTCAATTACTGCCGCTATGCCCGAAAGACTGCCGTCTTCATTTTCAATTACAGGGATTCCTCCGCCCCCTGCCGTAATTACTATGGTTGTATCCCAGAGGGTTTTTACTGCCGAAAGCTCAACTATCTTCTTGGGCATCGGGGATGGGACGACTCTTCTCCAGCCTCTTCCCGCATCTTCCTTCATCACATATCCCTTTTCTGCCTGAAGCCTTTTAGCTTCTTCTTCAGTATAAAAAGCACCAATTGGCTTGGTAGGGTTCTTAAAGCCCGGGTCGTCCTTATCAACAACCACTTGTGTTACCAATGTAACTACAGGTATGTTCCTGCCCCTCTTCCTCAATGCCTCTCTTAAACCCTGCTGTATATGATATCCGATATAGCCCTGGCTCATTGCTCCGCAAACATCAAAAGGCATAACAGGAGTAACTCCCGCGGCAGTCTCCGATGCCAGAAGTATTCTTCCCACCTGAGGCCCATTGCCGTGTACTACTGCCATTTCATATCCTCTGATACTCATTTCCGCAAGATACTCAGCTGTTTTGTTCACTACCTGAAGCTGTTCTTCAGCGGTTGCAGGCTTTCCGGACTCTTGCAGGGCATTTCCGCCTAATGCTATTACGACCTTTATCACTGACATAAATCCTTCCCCTTCATAAAAAACATTTTTAGGTTTCGAGATCTCGGGGTTTGAGCCTGCCTTTAAAGGCCTGACTCAATTCCTCGTGCCTCGTATCTATCGTTACAATGTTGCCACCATTACGGCTTTGATTGTATGCATCCTGTTTTCTGCTTCGTCAAATACTACAGAGTGCCTGCTTCTGAATACCTCATCAGTCACTTCCCTGATATCGTATCCCTTTTCCTTCATTTCCTTTGCCAGCTTTGTTTCGAAGTCATGAAATGCCGGCAGGCAGTGCATGAATATGACATCCGGATTGCCGGTTTTTTCAAGCATTTCCATTGTAACCTTATATGGTGTAAGCAATTTAACTCTTTCAGGAATCTTATCCTCTTCGCCCATGGACGCCCATACATCAGTGTATATGACATCCGCACCCTTTACGGCATCGATGTCATGAGCAACTTCAATAACCGCACCTGTTTCCTTTGCAACTTCATTCACTTTATTCAATATGTCCTGACTGGGGCTCAGTTCCTCCGGTCCCAATGCCGTGAAGTGCATGCCCATTTTTGCGCAGCCGTACATCCATGCATATGCCATGTTGTTCCTGGTATCTCCGCAAAATACGACCTTAACCTTGTTAAGGGGCTTTGCAACATGCTCTTCAATTGTAAGCATGTCCGCAAGTATCTGTGTCGGATGGTCTACATCCGTAAGGCCGTTCCATACAGGTACTCCTGAGTATTTGGCAAGGTCCTCCACAGCTGACTGTTTGAAGCCCCTGTATTCTATCCCGTCATAAAACCTTCCCAGCACCTTTGCGGTATCTTCAAGGGATTCCTTTTTGCCCATTTGTGAGCCGGACTGGTCAAGATAGGTTACATGGGCTCCTTCTTCAAGGGCTCCCACCTCAAAAGCACATCTTGTTCTTGTAGAGGTTTTTTCAAAAAGAAGAACTATGTTCTTTCCCTTGAGCAGATAATTATATATGCCCGCTCTTTTTTTAGCCTTCAAATCATGGGACAGGTCCAACAAGTACCTGATCTCCAAGGGTGAAAAATCCATTAATGTAAGAAAACTTCTTCCTTTAAGATTGACTGCCATTGTAAAATCTCTCCTTTAAAACATTATTCTAAATATCTTCCCTGACCAAAGGCATGCTCATGCACCTTGGGCCTCCTCTGCCTCTTACCAGTTCCGACCCGTCTATTTCCAGCACTTCAATCCCATGCTTTCTAAGAACTTCATTGGAGGCTTCATTTCTTGAATAAGTTACTACAACACCGGGAGCTATTGCCAATGTATTGGTACTGTCGTTCCACTGCTCCCTTGCGGCTGTTATCGTGTCTCCGCCGCCGCTTTGTATGAGGCTTACCGCAGGAAGCTTGAGGCTCTTCTTAAGAGCTGCCACAAGATCATTCTCCGGTGTGACCTTTATACCATTTCTGCCGCCGGGAGTAAGCCTGTAAACATCAACTCTGTCAAGTATTCCCGGGTACACTGTGAACTTATCCCTGTCAACCATTGTAAATACCGTATCCAGATGCATAAATGCCCTTAGAGGAGGTATCTGAACCGCCAGCACCTCTTTGATATCATTATCCCCGGCGAAAAGATTCCTTGCAAGCATTTCGATGCCGTTGGCCGAAGTCCTTTCGCTGCAGCCCACTGCCACCACTTCCTTGCTGAGCACCAGGATATCTCCGCCTTCTATGCTGTGCGGTATGGTGTAATTATACCATACTTGTGAGTATTCTTTTCTGAAAAGCGGATTGTAGTCATATATATATTTTATTAACATGGGCTCTCTTCTTCTTGCATTTGTTTGCATGGAATTGATTGAAATTCCGTTACCGATTATAGACAGGGGATCTCTCATAAAATATAGATTCGGTATTGGATTTATATATAGGGGATAATCCTTTCTTATGTAATCTGAGAGGCTGTATTCCCTATCCACATCTTTTATATCTTTTTTGTTGAGCCCTGCTATGGCAATCTCTGCCGCTTCCCCAGGAGTTTTGTTAAATATGTATGAAAATATCAATTCGCGCAGTTCATGATTTTCTATATTGCTGTTAATCAGTATATCATTAATCAGGTTTCTTTTGACATCCAAATCAGTCAGTATTTCAGTAAGCAAATCCTCGATATAATAGACCTTTGCGCCTCTCTGTCTCAAAACATTCGCAAATTCATCATGCTCATCCCTCATCTTCCTCAACCATGGGATGTCATCAAACAAAAGATCCCTGAGATAATCCGGGGTAAGCCTCTCCAATTCCTTGCCCGGTTTATGCAGCAGGACAGCTTTTAATTTGCCGATTTCGGATGTCACATTCAAGAAAGGCCCTCTTTCCTCATCAAACATCTGTTACTCTCCTTTCAGAAGGTGGATTATACCTCATTGGAGCACATCTTTTCGTTATTACCAATATTAGTATATACAAATAGAAATAACTGTACAAGTGGCTTAAGCTCTATATTAAGACGGCTTTTCCCATTTTATCCCATACGCTTGTATATTAATTCAAATGCACTGTGAATAATTATTAGGTGTCCGTGCAATATTGCCATTATCCTTATTCAAACTCCTTTACACTCATTTGATAGACTTTACTGTATTTATGCATTGTATGCATAATAATTTAGATATTGGAATAAAAAATTATTTATTTAAAACGCAAAAAAAGACAAAAAAAATTAAGAACCCTGATTGGGTCTCAATTTTTGCCTCACAAAGCTATATATATTACATGCATCCTATCTTTACATTATCCTTACATGCAAATAGCTCGATAGATTTTGTCAGTATATCTGAATAGCTGAATGAAACTGTTCTCCCGAAGTCCTCAGGCACCTCTCCTTCAATTCGTACTAAAAATATACTAGGATATGTCTTTTCTATCACACCTTGCTTGATGCTTATCTTTTTTCTGCCTTTATTAGCTCTAAGTACGACTCTTTCCCCGACATAGTTGTCTATATTGCTTTTGATGAGGGATAGGGTATTTTTTGAAGCCATAAAAAAATCACCTTCCTTCCCAACATCTTAAATTTTATCATAACATATATTATATGTCAACTGGAACAAAATATTATATCAACTTATACTTTAATAGTCAAATAATTATTTTTATCTTTCAGCTATTTTTCGGCTATTTTTCAGCATTACAAGCTATTAAGTATAAACTATACAGTATTATTCCCCGAATTACTCAATATTACTCAAAAAAAGAAACAAAAAAGAAAATTGCTTCGCAATTTTCTTCTAATGTGCGGCTCCTCCGCTGCGAGAGTTTTCGTAATATGCCCCAATTCCCTTAAATATCGCTGCTGCTGCAGATTCCCTGAAGCTTTGATTGCATAAAAGTTCTTTATCCTGGGGATTGCTTACATAAAGCAGTTGAATTATCACAGAAGATGCCTTAATCTCCCGGAGCAGATAAAAATCAGCCATTCTCACCCCTCTGTTCTTTAGTCCGAGAGAGCCGCTGACATTTTCCATTATCAGCTTTGACAGCTTCTCTCCCTGAGAATCTCCTCTGTAATAATATATTTCAGTGCCGGAAGCTGTTGGATTGGAAAAACAGTTTTGGCCAATAGACAGGAACAAGTCCGGCCTTTTGTCGTTGGATATGGCCGCTCTGTCGGAAAGCACCATTTCTTCGTCACTGCTCCTTGTCAGGTATACTTCGGCACCTTGGCCTTCAAGAAGGCTTTTAAGCTTTAAAACTATATCCAGGTTGGCATTGCCTTCATCACAGTCCTCTCCCCCACGAGCCGCATCCAATACAATCCTGACACCCTTCAAAGGCCTTTCGGAATCGGGTACTTCCATCTGCTCAAATCTTATTCCCGTATAATAGTATTTCAGTATCTCCTGATAGCTCATTCCTGACCTCGCCATTGAATTTGCCCCGCACTGGCACAGCCCCAGCCCGTGTCCGGTACCGATGCACTTTATCAGGAATTTTACCGGTATATAATCAAATCTGGTCGAATTGAGCTTCAACAGTTCTCTTACTTCTATACCCCTGAAGCTTTTTGTACCGATTTTTATTCTGCTTATTTTACCTTGCTCATCAACTTCAACATCCTCGAACATTCCCTTGATATTGCAGTAAATACCCTCAGGCTTTTTGAGCCTGGTTTTTAAAAGCTCCTCCAGCTCCGTGACTGTGAAATACCTGTCGCTGTCGTTGTCGGTATTATCTTTGCAAAATGAACACAATACCCTTCTCAGATAAGTTATCCTGTTTCCCAGGACATTCTCGGAGTTTTCGGTTGCTCCCCCGCATCGGTAATGGAAAAAAGGTTTTATCGGCCTTCCTTCAAAAAGCATTATGATTCTGTCTGTTGAAGCAACAGCATCATAAACCCCCTTTGGTATCTCCGTATCGGCAAGGCCGTATTCAAGGCAGTGCCCCGGTTCTGTACATATATTACAGCCTCTGTGCCTCTCGCAGCCTTTACCGTTATATATAAAGGTTTTTCTTGCCAGCTCCGTTCTTGCCATAACGGCAAGAGCTTTCAGATACTCAACTTCATGCCCTTCTGCCGTATTGAAGCTTGTTATCCTGGCTGTCAGCTCATCCAGTTCCATGTCATAACTCAGCTCTTTTTCGCAGTCATACACTTTAAACAACATCCTAATTCCTCCCCTTCTATGGGATATAGGGAGAACTGGGCATCCCCGCCCTGAACTTTCCTCTTGTCTGTATGCCTCCGATTCCCTTCACCCCGCTGGTGGTGCCTTTCAGCACATCTTCTATAGGGGCTGCCGTATCAGTTGGGGTAAACGCTATCTGCCTGCACAGCATTCCGGGGTCCAGGGCATGTATCAATATTCTGGCAGGGGAACTTGCAAAATTCGCCCCTGCAGACAATATGCCTTCATAATATGACTGGCATGCTCCTGCTATTATTACCAGTTCATCCAGTGACTGCTGGTATTTTCTCGCTTCTTTGACTGCTTCTATGAAATATTTTGAATTCCTGTACCTTTCCGGTGAATCCTTGCCCTTGGCTTCTTGCTTCTGCATACTGTCATGCCCTGTAATAATCACTATATCCGGCTTATACTCCTCCAGCAGAGCCTTTATCATCCCGGGCTGGTCTGCTTCCGGCACAAGCTTTCCAACGGCGCTGATGCCCTGTTCCTTATAATACTTCATGCTCATAGCCAAATAATCCTTATCGCCGTCTATATGAAGCACCTTACCGGGCAGCTCGAATTTGAGATATTCCTCTCTTTGGGGCAGCAGTTTTTTTGATAGGAACCCGGCCCTCCTTCCTCTGACCCTGGCCAGCCTGCCGATTTTGCCTTCAAAGCGTTGAATCTCTTCATTAACTCTGTTCATGGGAACCTTAACAACGTCAGATTCGGGTGCATCGGCAAAAAGCCTGTAGTGCAGGCCCTTAAGGTATATGATGGTGCCTGTCTCTTTGTTGGTGACTATATCATGAACCTTGAACAGTATGTCAAAGCCATAGGACTTTCTTGCTACTATATCACCCACCTTGATATCCATATCCTGACCCCCTATTATTAAAGCTTAAGGTTTGAAACACGCGGAGCTTGAACCGATTTTGTATAGTATAATACATAGTATGTGATTAAGTCTGACAAGGTGAATGAAAAAAACAGTACTTTGTACTGTTTTAAAATTAACTTGAATTCTCTCGTTATATGTACTTTCTGAAGTCCTCAACAAAGTCCAGGATAAATTCTTTCATTATAACGGTATCGTTGTATTTGGCCAAAAAGGTCTTCTCATCCCATGTGGTTTTATCCTTATAATATCTCTCGGCAATCCTCCAGAACCTCTGAGGAAATTCAAAAAGCGACAGCATCAGCACCAAGTCCTCTCTGCCGAGAGGCGCTATACTGCAGTAATCCTCTATAATCTCCAAAGCCATATCCACATCGTAGCTGTACCGCTTCAGTACTTTTTGTATCAATGCTGCCAGGTCATAAACGGGGAGTTCATGGCAGCTGTAATCGAAATCTATTACGTTTACCTCCCCCCCCGGCCCGATTATAATGTTGTGATAAGTGTAGTCATGATGGCATATGACATTGTCTTTTTTTGCTTTCTTGCATATATCCGCATAGTTTGAATTCTTCAGGGTATCAAAGCCTCTCCAGCCCATTTCAATATAAAAGTCCACATCCTCCAGGAACATTTTATCCAGCTTTCCCTTTTTCCTTTTCCTTGCCGCAAGCTCCTTGAATTCCGTCAGATCCTCAATTTTTTCCCTGTAGGACTTTTCCCATTTCCCGATGTTGTTTCTCATCGCAGCACCGGTAGAAGGCAAATACCCCCTGCCTGCATTATGCAGCTGTGCCAGTGCCTTTACTATCGCTTCCCTGTCATAGGGGTTGGTGAAGCTGCATTCCCTTCCCGCTATATAATCCTCCATAACAAAGATCCTGTTCTCATATATTGCAAAGGGCAGCTCGTATCGGGACAGCAGGTACCTGTCAATACGCGTGAATCCATTCTTATGGAGATATTCCTTTAAGCCATGTATGTACAATATCTTATCCGGATCCCTGTAGGTTTCCTTTATTATTACCAATCCCCTGTCGGTTTGAGCCAGATTGACCGCCCTCAACGGTGTGCTGTATATCACCCTGCAGCCGAACTCCCTGGCAATGGCATCTATTTTCATTGGCAGCACCTCATAGTATACAAATTAGCTGACATACTATTAAAATATATGAGGGGCTGCGGAGACTTATACCGCTGTTTCTTTGATTCTACACTCTTTTCTCGAACTCTTCTATAAACTTCCTTCTCATAAATGTATACTCTGACTTTGTGCTCATTTTATCCGCAAAGTCCTCTTCATCCCAGTCCTTCCTTTCAATATAATATTGCCTGGATATCATCCAGAAGTCCTGCGGAAAAAGGAAGAAGGGAACAAGTACCTTGAGTTCCATGCCGCTTACGGGATTTCTCCGGTCATAGCTTTCCAGTATATCCATGGCCTTGTCGGTATCCCAGTTTGACTTCTTCATATTTCTCAGAATAAGGCTTCCCACATCATGCATTCTTATATCCATAATGCAGTAATCAAAATCAACTACGTATATTCGGCCATCAAAGGTATGTATTATATTATGATGGGCAAAGTCGTGGTGTATAAAGCTTTTCTTCACTGCCGCTTCCTCGGAAAGGCTCCTGTAATCGGTTTTGCTCAGAATCTGCAGCGCTTCCTCTCCGTCATTTATGCACATATCCGCATAATCAAGATATATTCTGTCTATTTCACTCTTTTCAGGCTTTTCCAGCACCTGTTCCTTCATTTGCTTCATTTCTTCAATCCTATCGTTGAAATACTCCGGCCATTTCCCGTACCAGCACCTGTCAGGAGGGCATACAACAGGGACAAAGCCCTCTGAAGCGTTGTGCAGCCTTGCAAGCACTTCAATGGCAGCATCAAGGTCCATGGGGTTCATAAAGTCGCATTCCCTTCCGTCTATCCATTGGGTAAGGAAATACTTATCCCCTTTGAAGCTTATAAAGTCATCGCCGTTTTCCTGCTTGACTATATTGTAGGCATTGCTGAAGCCCTTGCCCTTAAGGTGCTCCAAGGCCGAAAAAATAAAATCCATATCCTCCATGGGAAACCTTAGCCTTTTCAAACAGTAAAACCCCTTGTCGGTTACTATTCTGTACACACTTCTCACGGGAATTATCTGCTTGACCTTAAGGCCCATAGCCTCAAAAAGCTTTACATCCAGATTGTATCCGCTGAGAAATTCCCTGTCCGACTGCCTGTTTTCTTCCATAAAAAGCTCCATCCTCATTAAATGATTCACCGTCCGAAATCCAGAAATCTGATAACTTCCTCTTTTTTCTTTTCCCTTTTTATGCTTCTCGCAAGCTTATGTGCCAATTCGATTTCGTTATAGTTCTTCCTTCTTCCGTAAATGCTTTCCGAAACCTTGAAAAATCTTTTTGGATATATGAGAAAGGCTTTTATTATCTTCATGGAACCTTCGTCCAGGGGCTTTACGTTGGAATATGCTTCCGCTGCCGCAGCCGCAAGCTCATCTTTGCTTTTTCCCGAGAAGCTTTCAAGAAGCGTCGCTATGTCAAATTCACAGATATCATAGCTGCATTCCTCGAAGTTGGTTATGAACACCCCCTCCGGATCACCTTCAAATATCGCATGCTTCTTGAACTCTCCATGGGTTATCTGATTGCATGACATAGACTGCCTCACCTTGTCAAGATATCCGCTTTCCTTTAGAAGCCCATGGGCATACTGCATTTTTTCCAGGAATTCATCTATATTTTCCAAAAACATCTTGTCAATTTCACTTTTCTTTTCCTTGAGACAAATAAGCTCTTTATACTTTTTCAAGCTGATGGAATTTGCCTTGAATTTCTCCATCCACTTTCCCCAATCAACACGGGCACGGCTTCCCGGCGCAGGTATGAAGTACTCTCCCGCCTTATGAAGCTCTGCCAGGGCTTTGCCGGCAACTGCAGCAGCTTCGGCTGTATCTGCTTCATATACCCTTCCCTTGGTAAAATCCTGGAGTATATAGTTGTTCTTATCATATTTCATATGGCAGCTGCCGTTCAGGGTCCGGTTGATGCAGCTGATCTGCCTGAAACCGTTATTGTAGACATGCTCATAAGCTGATGCTGAGAATAATATTTTCGCCTCATCGCTTTCGGTCCCCTTAAGCCTTTTTATCCCTCTGTCGGTATAGACAAGTATGCCTCTGTCCCCTTCCTGCATATTTCTTACTTCCAAGCCGTAGAGGTTTTCGATCAAAAGCTTGAGATCATGCCTTTTCAACTTTTCATATCCGCCGGACATAAAATCATCCTTCCTTTAATGATGCCTATGATGCTTTTTCAGCTTCTTGCTGATAATCTTCTTTTTTTCCCTTTCAAGCTTTTCTATCTTTTCCTTGTGCTTGCCTATCTTTTTAAGCTGCTTTATTTCTTCCTTCATATCCTTTATGAAGCTTTCCAGCTTATTGACCTGCTCTTCGGGGCTCAGGCCCCTTTCAATATCTATTGCTTCATTGATTTCATTCTTTCTGCTGCTCATAAAATCAACTCCTTACAACTCATAGAATTCCTTTAAAAACTTATCCCTTATTTCCCTGTCATCTACAATCCTGTTAAGCCTCATCAGGAAATAGTCCATGGTCCAGGGCTGCTTTTCGGTATAATACTGGAGCCCTACCTGCCAAAAATCCTGCGGAAAGGTTATTAATGCCTTTATTACCTCAAGCTCCTTCCGGCTTATGCTGTATATCCTGTCATATTCATTCAGTATGAAATATGCCTTGCCTATGTCCCAGACTCCATATCTCATATTCCTTATTACCAGGCTGGTAAGATCATGCAGTCTGGTATCCATTATGCAGTAATCGAAGTCAATAAGGTAAACCTTGCCCTCCTCAGTTATCAGGAAGTTATGGTTTGCCATATCGTGATGGCAGAATTCCCCTGACTGCTCACCTTTCTCCGATATTTCCCAATATGGGCTTTCCATTATCATATTCGCGCTGTCCAAAGACTGCTGCAAATAATACGGGAGATGAAGGGCAAATATTTCGTCAAAGTCGTCCCTATGCTCCTTATCTTCTATTGCCTTGCCGAATTCCAGCAGTTCCTTGCTTTTCTTTTCACACTTTTTCACCCATTTGTTATAGAATACCCTTGGTTTTGCTCCCTCCGGGGGCACATAACCCACTGATGCCCTGTGGAGTTCCGCCGCTGACTTTATTGCCATCTTCAGCTCTTCTTCCTTCTTGAACCTGCACTCCCTGGCTTCAATCCAATCCACTACATAATAAACATGATTGCCGTCAGGTATGCATATACTTCCGTCAATGGCCCTGTTATACGGGATTACCCCTTCATACCCCTTTTCCTTAAGATGATTCACCGCCGAATATATGAAAAGGAAAAAGCCCGGGCTCATATGCGCCCTCTTAATGCACTTTGCTCCGCAATCCGTCTCCGCCCTCAGGATATTTCTGATGCTTTGGATGTCTTTAATTTTAATACCGTAAGCTTCTTCAACTGCTTTTAAATCCATAATGATTCCTCTCAACAGCATTTATACCATTATATGACGCCGCAAAAATTGTGTTACTGCTTTGACTATTCACAGGTACAAGGGTGTTCTAATATACTGATATATAGGGAGCTGAATTATATGAATATATGCATGGATGCAAGAGGCGCCAAGCTCTATGCCGGAACCGGCATAGGCACATATACCGCAAGATTGCTGGAGAATATCATAAAAATTGATACCCGGAACAATTACAGGTTTTTCTGGCCTAATGACGGATATGATTTCTTATTGGGAAGGGGCAATATCAGCCTCACTTTATTTGGCGAAAAGAATAAGAAGTTCTGGGATGAGGTATTCCTCCCTGCCCAGGTGAAAATGAACAGCTGCGATATATTCCACCTGCCTCAGAATGGGCTTGGGCTTCCCAAGCCAAAAACCTGCTCTTACGTTGCTACCGTACATGACCTCATACCCCTGGTAATGCCTGATACCTGCGGGAAGAGCTATTTGGATAAATTCCTGCAGGAAATGCCCTACATACTGGAAAAGTGCGACAGGGTGATTACAGTATCCAACTATTCAAAGCAGGATATAATAAAGTACTTCAGGCTGCCTGAAGAAAAAATAAAGGTCATATATCTGGCCGCAGACAGCAGGTTCAGGCTTATAGACAAGGAAAAGGCATGGAATTTCCTAAAGAAGGAGTACAGCTATTCCAACGACTTCATATTATACCTGGGGGGCTTCAGCCCGAGAAAGAATGTGGACGGCTTATTGGAGGCCTACAGGAGAATCTGCCGGGAGCTGCCGGGATATTACGACCTGGTGCTGCTGGGAGCCTCCAAGGATAATCACTATGAATTGAAGAAAAAGACTGAGGGAATGGGAATAAGGGACAGGGTGGTATTTGCCGGTTATGTGCCTTATGAGCATCTGCCGTACTTTTACAACTGCTCCTCCCTGTTCGTATATCCCTCATTGTATGAAGGCTTCGGCCTTCCGCCTCTTGAAGCTATGACCTGCGGTACTCCCACCATAACTGCAGATGTTACTTCAATTCCCGAAGTAGTAGGAGACGGAGCAATACTGACTGACCCTTACAATATTGACGAGCTTGCGGAAAAAATCTACAAGACTATTTCAGATGCGGAATTCAGGGAGCAATTGAAAGAAAAAGCATTGAGGAGGGCTTATAATTTCTCGTGGAAAAAAACTGCAATTGAGACCATAAAGGTATATGAAGAAGTGTACAATATGGGACACGGGTAAAGGACACGGGGACATGAGGGGACACGGGGACGTTTCTCCTGTCTCTCTAGAAGCGAGACAGGAGAAACGTCCCCGTGTCCTTACGATATTCATCTTGCACTATTTATTTCATATATGAACTTTTCTGCAATCTCCTCAATTGCCTTGTAATTCCCCTTAGCTATCAAGTCTTTTCTTATCAGGCTTCCTCCTACTCCTACCGCAATTGAGCCTGCCTTGATGTATTCCCCTGCATTGCTGGCATCTACACCGCCCACAGCCATCAATTCTATATTGTCATAGGGCCCTCTTAAGTCTTTTATGTATTTCGGCCCAACAGTGGAAACCGGAAATACCTTTACTATATCTGCACCCATATCGTGGCATTTTAATACTTCCGTTGGTGTAAAAGCGCCGGGAACCATAACCTTTCCACAGTTTTTTACTACTGCTATAACATCAGCATCGGTATTCGGTGCTAACACAAACTCCGCACCGCATTCAACAGCCTTTTCAGCAATTTCAGGATTAGTAACGGTGCCTGCGCCTACAATTACGTCGTCTTTAAACCTGTCAATCAAAGATGTAATTATTTTGTCAGCCCCCCGGGTATTGAATGTCACCTCAACAGCTTTAACCCCGGCATTGCATAAGACTTCAACCGTACGCAGCGCTTCCTCCTCTGCAATGCCTCTCATTATTGCTACTATTCCTGTGTTTTTTATCAACTCGATTACTTTTGTATTCTTCAACTCTATTCCTCCTTTACAAGTCCCCTGGCCTTTGCTGCTCCGATTGAACCGAATCCGGCCATGTCCTGCATTGATTCGTCATCAACAGTATAACCTGTAAACTGATCCGGTATCCTTACCGGAAAAGATGCCCTGCCTAAACCAATCTTTCGTGAATAGTCCGCCCCTGCCATTATTAATTCCCGTTGATCTTTTCAGCAAAGGAATTGTTCAAGCTTATGAATTTTGAATTGATCATTCCTGAAGCCAGGAACAGATCCTCTTTGGATTTCCTGCGGCAGTTCAATTGTAACTCCCTCAGCATAACGTGTCAAGGGACACGGGGACGTCAGACCGTCTCAAAGAGACACATGAAACGTCCCCGTGTCCCGCTTCCCTTAGACATATTTCATACTGCCTTCATCCTTTTGAAGCTCCTTGATAAGAAGCTTTATATCCTGATCCCTGTCCTTTCTGCATACCAATATTACATCATCAGTCTCTATTATCACAAGGTCGTCGACTCCCAGAACTGCTATAAGTCTTTTGTCCCCATACAATATACAGTTGTGCGAATCCAGCACCTTGCATTCCCCCTTAAGGGTGTTGCCGCACTCGTCTTTCGGCATATACCTTTCCAATGCGGTCCAATTTCCTATGTCATCCCAATAAAAGCTGCTCTCCATCACATATACATCCCATGTCTTCTCCAGTATTCCATAGTCAATGGAAATACCATCGATTTTATTATATTCTTCTTCAACTATCTTAGCCTCCAATGGGCTTCCTATATAATCACTGATTCTCTTCAAGCATTGATACATATCGGGAAGAAATTTCTTATACTGCTTAAGCAGTACCGATGCCTTCCAGATAAACATTCCGCTGTTCCACAAAAAAGTGCCCTTGTCAATAAACTCCTGGGCCTTTTCCCTGTTTGGCTTTTCTGTAAATCTTTTTATCTTGTAAGTTGGTATCTCCCATGAGCCTTCTATTTTTCTTCCTGTTTCAATATAACCGTAAGCTGTTTCCGGTCTTGTCGGCTTTATACCCATGGTTACCAGGCAATTTTCTGAATCAGCTATTCGCAAGCCCTGTTTCAGGGTCTCTATAAAGATATCTTCATCCTGTATATAGTGATCGGAAGGAAGTACTATCATAACTGCTTCGGGATCCTTTTTGAGAAGCTTCACCGCCGAGTATCCAATGCAGGCGGCAGTCTCCTTTATCATTGGTTCTAATATAAGATTCTTTTCTAATATTTCCGGGACCTGCTCTCTTATGGTGTTGACATAGTTTTTGTTTGTTACCATATAGATATTCTTCAGGGGGATAAATTTGCTGATCCTATCCACTGTAAGCTGTATCATAGTCCTTTCTCCTACAGTGTTCAAAAACTGCTTGGGGTACATTTTCCTGCTCTTGGGCCAGAACCTGCTGCCTGAACCGCCGCACATAATTACTACATAGTTCATAATCACAAACCTCCGTAATAATTATAATATGCGGTACGGAACGATTCGTTACAGACGAAGAATGCGGCATAGCCGCATTCTTCTGCTGCTCTGTAAAGGGAACAAACCTACCTTTCCATGTGCCAATATTCGTCTATAATATATAGCTATATAATTTTGGCCGAGATATTAGTTGACATTGATAAAATGTGCGGCTATAATTGTATTACTATATTATATAGCCGAGAGGTGGTTGCGATGAGATATATTCGCAGAGCGATGGAGGATACTTTCCTGCGTTTATCAAAGGAGTATGCGGCACTTCTGCTTACCGGCCCCCGTCAGGCAGGCAAAACGACTATGCTGCAAAAACTTGCTCAGGAGGAGAACATAGCCAGGAATTATGTTACGCTGGACGATTTGACCGAACGCGAGACGGCGAAAAACGATCCCAAAATGTTTTTTCAAATCCACAAGCCTCCCGTTTTTATCGACGAGGTGCAGTATGCCCCTGAACTCTTTCCCTATATTAAAATCCATATAGATCAAAACCACCGGCCCGGAGATTTTTGGCTCACAGGGTCACAGGTATTTAAGCTGATGGACGGTGTGCAGGAGTCTCTGGCGGGCCGGGTCTGTCTTCTGCATATGTCCCCCATGTCACAAGCCGAGATTTGCGGCGCAGTGACAGAACCCTTTAAACTGGATTTTGAGAAGCTCTCCAAACGAATAAGAGAACGTAAAGCCATTGACACCCCCGCCATCTATGAGCGAATCTGGAGCGGCGGGATGCCGGCGTTGGTCAGCGGGCAGTATAGCGATCATCGCGTTGTATACTCCAGCTATGTCAGCACTTATATTGACCGTGACGTCAAAGAGATTTCCGGTGCCATCGATTCTCTAAGGTTTATGAATTTCATCACGGCCGCCGCCGCCCTGGCCGGCCAAATGCTCAACTATAAAACCATAGCGGATGCAGCCGGGATTGACCAGATATCTGCAAAGAAATGGCTTGGAATTTTAGAGCGTCTGGGTATCATTTTTTATCTGCACCCTTACTCAAACAATATGCTCAAGCGGATGGTGACAAAGCCCAAGCTGTATTTCTACGACACTGGCCTTGTGGCTTACCTGACCAAGTGGAGCAACAGTGAAACACTGATGAACGGTGCCATGAGCGGTGCGATCCTTGAAAATTTCGCGATGTCCGAAATTGTAAAGAGCTATCAGAATTGTGGGCTGGAGCCATTTATATACTATTACCGTGACAAGGACACCAAGGAAATTGACATTTTGCTGGAGGACAGCGGCAAGCTGTACCCTATGGAAATCAAAAAAACTGCAATGCCCCAGAAACAGCTTACCCGAGTGTTCAAAGTCATTGATAAGGTACAATTGGCCAGGGGCACCGGCGCGGTAATCTGTACCGGCGATCGGCTGTCGGCTTTTGACAGCGAAAACCTGATTGTTCCCGTATGGGCAATATGAAGAATAATGCGCTGAGAGGGCATGGGGACGTTTCGAGACAGGAGAAACGTCCCCATGTCTCACTTGGCTCTCTTCTTAAGTTCTATCCCTACATCCTCATAAGTTATATCCATATAATTCATCAGCACTGTCAGATGATAAATCAAGTCGGATATTTCATATACAGCTTCCTCTTTGCTTTCATTCTTCGCGGCT
>JAGOLK010000036.1 GCA_017994115.1 Clostridia bacterium
AAGTAAAATGGCAAAGGCAAAATATGAAAGGACCAAACCCCATGTAAACATAGGGACAATAGGCCATGTTGACCATGGCAAGACTACACTTACAGCAGCTATAACAGTTGTACTTTCAAAGTATGGCCAGGCAACTGCAACAAAGTATGACGAAATAGACAAGGCACCGGAAGAAAAGGAAAGAGGAATAACAATAAACACAGCCCATGTTGAGTATGAGACAGCCAACAGGCATTATGCCCATGTTGACTGCCCGGGCCACGCTGACTATGTAAAGAACATGATAACAGGAGCAGCACAGATGGACGGAGCAATCCTTGTCGTATCGGCGGCAGACGGTCCGATGCCTCAGACAAGAGAGCACATACTGTTGTCCCGTCAGGTAGGAGTACCCTACATAGTGGTATTTCTGAACAAGGTTGACATGGTAGATGACGCAGAACTTATCGAACTTGTAGAAATGGAAGTAAGGGAACTGCTTACAGAGTATGAATTCGATGGAGATAATACCCCGATTATAGCGGGATCAGCATTAAAGGCACTTGAGTGCGGATGCGGAAAAGAAGACTGTGAATGGTGCAAAGGGATACATGAGCTTATGAATGCAGTAGATACCTATATACCTACACCACAGAGACAGACAGACAAACCGTTCCTTATGCCTGTGGAAGACGTATTCTCGATAACGGGAAGAGGAACAGTGGCAACAGGAAGAGTAGAAAGAGGAACAGTAAAGGTATCGGATACGGTAGAAATAGTAGGGCTTGCAGACGCACCGAGATCCACGGTAGTAACAGGAGTGGAAATGTTCAGGAAGCTTCTTGAGCAGGCACAGGCAGGAGACAACATAGGAGTGCTGTTAAGAGGAGTACAGAGGAATGAGATAGAGAGAGGGCAGGTACTTGCAAAGCCCGGATCGATAAAGCCGCATACACACTACAAAGCACAGGTATACGTACTGACAAAGGAAGAAGGCGGAAGGCATACTCCATTCTTCAACGGATACAGGCCGCAGTTTTATTTCAGGACAACAGACGTAACGGGAGTAATTGAATTACCGGCAGGAGTAGAAATGTGCATGCCCGGTGACCATATAGAAATGACAATAAAGCTTATCACTCCGATAGCAATAGAAGAAGGCTTGAGATTTGCTATACGTGAAGGCGGAAGAACAGTTGGATCAGGTGCTGTTGCATCGGTAATCGAATAGGCCGCAACTATTCGCAGGACCTCAGAGAACAGCTTCAGAGAGCAAAGCTAGCTTAAGGACTAGGGTTTTTGATCCTAGTCCTTTAAAAAGCATAATACCTGAAAATTGAATCGCAATTTTAAGCCGGATTGGGCTTATTGCGATTAACATGTCTAAAACAGGCAATACTATAAGCAGGGCAACGCCTTATGTATACTGCTTGTATGCATGAGGGGGAGTACAAAATATTATTGACATTGAAGTTAAATTATGATAGATTTTATTGAGTAGTCTCAAAATGCAATTTTTATGTATTTTTGCGGCATTTTAGTATTTTTATTATACAGTATTGTAGTGCCAAGTCGTTGGGAGGTGTAGATATGAGAGTTAAAATAACACTCGCTTGCAGCGAATGCAAACAGAGGAACTATGATTCCATGAAGAACAAAAAGAACAACCCCGATAGAATGGAGATGAACAAGTACTGCAGATTCTGCAGGAAGCATACTTCGCATAAAGAAACGAAATAGCCTGTAAAGGATGTGAATGGCATGGCTGGTGCAGCAAAAAGATTTGATGCAGTAAAATCTTTTAAAGAGACAAAGGCAGAAGTCAAGAAGGTTACCTGGCCCAATAGGAAGGAGCTTATACAGCATACCGAAGTGGTTATTACTTCAATAATACTGGTAGGAGCAGTTCTTTGGGTGGTAGACTTTGCGTTTGCAAAAGTGCTTAACCTTTTGATTAAATAGAAGGACTTCTGTTGAATCATATTATCGATTAGGAGGAAAACCTTAAAGATACTTTAGGGTTGTGCATCTATGGAAGAAAGAGGCAGATGGTATGTAGTCCACACATATTCGGGCTACGAAAACAAGGTAATGGCTAATATTTTGAAGATAGTAGAAAACAGAAACATGCAGGACGTTATCTTCGAAGTAAAAGTGCCGGTAGAAGAACAGGTCGAAATCAAAGGCGGTAAGAAAAAAATCACCCAGAAAAAAGTATTTCCGGGATATGTACTGGTCAAGATGATTATGACGGATGAATCATGGTATGTTGTCCGAAATACAAGAGGGGTTACCGGATTTGTAGGACCTGGATCTAAGCCTGTGCCTCTTACCGATGCGGAAATAAAGACTTTAGGCGTTGAAAAGATTCCGATCAAGCTGGATGCGAAGGTTAAGGACCATGTAAGAGTTGTTTCCGGGCCATTTGAAAATTTCGTCGGTGTAATACAAGAAATCAATAACGAGAAGCATAAGGTCAAGGTTATGATTTCGATGTTCGGGAGAGAGACTCCTGTAGAATTGGAGTTTACCCAGATTGAAAAACTATAAACCCGGATAGACATACAACATTTGCCGAGAGGAGGTGTAATAATGGCAAAGAAGGTTTCAGCATTAGTTAAGCTGCAGGTTCCGGCAGGTAAAGCAACTCCGGCACCACCGATAGGCCCCGCTTTAGGTCAGCATGGTGTCAACATCATGGGATTCTGCAAAGAATTCAATGAAAGAACGGCTAAACAGGCAGGACTTATTATTCCTGTAGTAATAACTGTTTATCAGGACAGATCATTTACATTCATACTCAAGACTCCGCCGGCATCGGTGCTTATAAAGAAAGCGGCCGGTATCGAAAGCGGATCAGGTATACCGAACAAGACCAAGGTAGGAAAGATTTCAAAAGCCAAGGTCAGGGAAATCGCAGAGATGAAGATGCCGGACTTGAATGCAGGAAGCATTGAGGCAGCAATGAGCATGGTTGCCGGTACAGCAAGAAGTATGGGTATAACAGTAGAAGATTAATATCAGTGGGAGGACATGTTCCGCTAATACCACAAGGAGGAATTTGTAATGTTTAGAGGCAAGAAATATCAAGAAAGTGCAAAGCTTATTGATAGAACAAAATTATATGACCCGAAGGAAGCTATGGAGCTTGTTCAACAGACAGCAAAGGCTAAATTTGATGAGTCTGTTGAAATTCACGTAAAGCTTGGTGTTGATCCAAGACATGCAGACCAGCAGGTCAGAGGAGTTGTTGTGCTTCCCCATGGTACAGGCAAGACCCTTAAGGTTTTGGTATTTGCAAAAGGCGACAAGGCCAAGGAAGCAGAGGCAGCAGGAGCTGACTATGTAGGTGCTGAAGAACTGGTTGCAAAAATCCAGGGTGAAAACTGGTTTGATTATGACGTGGTAGTTGCTACTCCGGATATGATGGGTGTAGTCGGAAGACTCGGTAAGATACTTGGACCTAAAGGCTTAATGCCAAACCCGAAATCCGGTACCGTCACCTTTGATGTTGAAAGAGCCATCAATGAAATCAAAGCCGGTAAGGTTGAGTACAGGGTCGACAAGACATCAATAATTCACGTTGGTTTCGGGAAGGTCTCATTCGGTACGGAAAAGCTTCTTGATAACTTCAGGACTCTTATGGAAGCAGTTATAAAGGCTAAGCCGGCAGCTGCAAAGGGTACTTACCTTAAGAGCGTTGTAGTTACAAGCACTATGGGACCGTCTATAAGAATCAATCCTACCCGCGTAACCGATTAGTGTTTTGCCCGACAGGACTCTGGAATGTCCATGTTTGAAACGAATATATACCGTAGACAGCAGGTTGGCTCAGGCCGTAAATCCCTGCCGAGGTTTGTCATAAAGATATTATGACCTCTCTATGTCTACGGAGAGGTCTTTTGATTTTATGAAGGCCTTATCCATACGAGAGATTTAATAAGCTTTACCATGAGGAGGTGTAAAAATGTCAAAAAACCTTGAACAGAAAGAACAGCAAGTAAGTGAAGTGAAAGAAAAGCTTCAGAAGTCCAACGCAATTGTATTGGTGGACTATAAAGGAATAAATGTTGAAGATGTGACTGATTTGAGAAAAAGGTTCAGAGAGGCCGGCGTTGACTATAAGGTGTACAAAAATACCCTTTTCAAAAGAGCAGCATCAGAATTGGGCATGGAGGCTCTTCATGAATATCTTCAGGGCACAGTTGCAGTTGCTTTTGGATATAACGATGCAGTTGCACCCGCAAAGACCATCAATCAGTTTATTAAGGATAAGCCCAAGACACCAATATCAATAAAAGCCGGATATGTTGAAGGCAAGATTATGAATGTTGATGAAGTAAAGGCCTTGGGAGACCTTCCATCAAGAGAAGTGCTCATTGCAATGCTCCTTGGAGGATTACAGGGCTCAATCAGAAATCTCGCATATGCGCTTAATACTATTAAAGAAAATAAAGAAGCGGAAGCTTAATTAATAATTAGGAGGTAATTTAAAATGGCAAGTGAAAAGACTTTAAAGTTTATTGAAGAAATAAAGAATATGACAGTTCTCGAACTGGCTGAATTGGTTAAGGCAATCGAAGAGGAATTCGGCGTAACAGCAGCAGCTCCTGTAGCAGTTGCAGGACCGGCAGCCGCAGGTGCAGCAGCAGCTCCGGCAGAAGAGCAGACTGAGTTCAACGTAGTTCTTGCAGAAGTAGGAGCAGAAAAGATAAAGGTTATCAAGGTTGTTAGAGAAGTTACCGGCCTTGGGCTCAAGGAAGCAAAGGATCTGGTTGACGGCGCTCCAAAGCCTATAAAAGAAGCTGTAAGCAAGCAGGAAGCAGAAGAAATAGCTGCAAAGTTTGCAGAAACAGGCGCAAAGATAGAAATAAAGTAAGCCATAGCAGGGATAAGAAGCCGCATTTATTGCGGCTTTTTTATTTGCAATTATTGTGCAGGAAAAAATTTTCCTGCACAGTGGGGGATGTAAAAATACAGTGAATAGACTGCATTTTTCATTCGTATAATAAAACATACCAAATATATCACAAATATACAAAAATTACAAATATATGCTATAATTTAACAAAATAATATAAAATTTGTATAAAATGTAATTTATTATACAATGCACTTGGGAGTGATTGCAATAGTATTTAAGCTGATTATAGTTTCAGTACTGCTGGTGCTTGCATTAATATCTGATTTCAGTACTTACAGTGTTAAGAATTATATTACATACGGCTTCATGCTGATAGGACTGGCAATAAATCTTGCAATGGAAGGCATTGGGGGTCTGGTATTTTCGCTGCAGGGTATAATACTTCCCGCCGCATGCCTTTTTATCTTTTATGTCATAAGGATTATAGGGGCAGGGGATGTAAAGCTGTTATGTGCTGTAGGAGCGGTAATGGGCGCAGCCTTTGCCTTATATGCCGCAATATATTCATTTATCTGTGGAGGTTTTATTGCTTCAGGCCTAATGCTGGCAAGGGAAAATGCTTCAGAAAGATTCAATCATCTTTTTGTGTACCTCAAAAGTTGTTTTCTGACTATGGAAATTCTTCAATATACCGACTTAAAAAATAGGCAGGACGGGGGGAAGTTTCATTTTTCAATAGCTATAGCGTCAGGAACTGCGGCAGCCATAATAATCAGGGGGGTCTGAACATGGCAAGATTGAATCTGGTTATCGCAGATTGCGACGAGAGCTATGCAAGGGGGCTATTGGAATATATCAATTCAAATCATTTCCCATCCTTCATGGTCAGCTGCTTTACAAAGCTTGATACCTTTGCTGAATATTTTGAGAAGCAGCCTCCAACGGATATTCTGGCAATCAGTCCCGATTTTTATGATATTTCGGTTGGATTTCCGAATATTAAGCTTAAGGTGATACTTTCAGGGGGAGCTTTGAACCGGGAGTATCCCGGGTTTCAGGCCATCAGCAAGTACAGTACCGGAGACAAGCTGATTCGGGATATGCTGTATATGTACTCCAGGGCCAATCCCCAAGAGATTAGGCTTTTATCCTGTTCAAAGGATACTGAGTTCATAGGTGTATATTCTCCTGCAGGGGGTACAGGAAAGACAACAATAGCTACAGCCTTATCAACACAATGTGCCGAGCTGGGCTTGAAATCATTTTATTTAAACTTGGAGTCCATTCAATCCACCGGAATGTTCTTCGGCTCAGGCAGCAAAAGAAATCTTTCCTATGTTTTTTACTATATCAAAGATAAAAGCCGGAACTTATCCTTCAAAATGGACGGAATAAAATGCACAGAGGATGGGGTGGAATATTTCAATCCCCCTGATAGTCCTATGGAATATGAGGAGATAAATCCGGAGGAATTGGAACAGCTTATAAAAGGGATAAAAGGCATGGGATGCTGTGACTATGTTTTTATCGATATGTCCAGCAATCTTGACTCAAAAAATTACAAAATAATGAACTTATGTGATCGTATTGTCCTTGTTACTTTGCAGGAGCCAATTGCATCGTATAAAGAAAAGGCATTGCTGAATGAGCTTGCCAAGCTGCGGGATACGGATGGTGGAAGCATTCCAGATAAATTCATTACAGTGATAAACAAGCATAATAACAAAGGGGATGAAGACTTCGAAAGCTTTGAAGGGAATGCCGCTGCAGCAGTTAAGATTCCTGAATACTCAAGGACATTGATCAGAGAGGATGGGAGGATTCTTATTGAGAATGATGATTTCAGGAAAGCCATTAACCGGATTATTGATATTATAGCCGGCCGTTGAGGTGGAGCATATGGATGATGATGCGAAGAACTTGCTGATAAATAATTTGAGAAAAGAAATAAGAGAAAACCTGGACATTAAAAGCCAAGTTACTGATGAAGATATAAATGAACTGATAACGGATAAAGTTTTTGAGGAGGCAAGGCTGCTGTCTTTGAGCATTAGGGAAAAGCAGGAGCTTATATCCGTGCTTTTCAATTCCATACGGAAGCTTGATATACTGCAGCCTCTTATTGATGACAAGTCCATAACCGAGATAATGGTAAACGGTGAGGATAATATTTTTATTGAAAAACACGGAAGGACATACAGTATTGAAAGCAGCTTTGAAAGCAGGCAGAAGCTTGAGGATGTCATACAATCAGTTGTTTCGAAGGTAAACAGAGTCGTAAATGAAGCTTCGCCGATAGTGGATGCCAGATTGGCGGACGGATCAAGAGTAAATGTGGTGCTTCCCCCTATTGCATTGAACGGGCCTATACTTACAATAAGGAAGTTTCCTGAAAGGCCTATATCAATGAAGGATTTGATTGAATGGGGCTCTATTACGGAAGAGGCTGCCGAAGTCCTGGAAAGGTTGGTAAAGGCAAAATATAACATTTTCATATGCGGGGGTACGGGGTCAGGCAAAACTTCTTTCCTCAATGCCCTTTCAGATTTCATTCCCCGGGATGAACGAATTGTCACCATTGAGGATTCGGCTGAGCTGCAAATAAAGAATATAAAGAACATAGTCAATCTGGAAACCAGAAATGCAAACACCGAGGGGAAAGGAGAAATCACCATAAGGGACCTGATAAGGACCTCCTTGAGGATGAGGCCTGAGAGAATCATCATTGGTGAAGTAAGAGGAGCTGAAGCCCTTGATATGCTTCAGGCGATGAATACCGGTCATGACGGTTCAATTTCAACGGGCCATGGAAATTCCACCGCTGATATGCTCTCACGGCTTGAAACCATGGTGCTGAGCGGCACAATGATGCCTTTGGAGGCTATTAGGCAGCAGATTGCTTCAGCTGTTGATATTATGGTACATCTTTCAAGATTCAGGGACAGTACGAGAAAAGTAGTGGAAATAGTGGAGGTAACAGACTGCAGAGAAGGAATAATAGGGCTTAATCCTCTCTTTGAATTTGTGGAGAGAGGCGGATCAATGTCGGAAAAGGTTGAAGGGTGCCTTGTAAGAACCGGCAATACTATGAAAAACCTGTCAAAGCTCAGAATGGCAGGGTTGAATGAAGTGATATGAGGTGATTTTTTATGGACATTAGAAAAAAACCGGCAGTCTCAACGGAGCACAAATATGAGAGGAGTACTGCCGCACATGCATCTCTCGTAGACTATGATACATATGTAATGCCATTAAAAGAAAAGCTTTTATGCATATTTATGGCCTGCACAGCCATATTTGCGACAGGTTATATTTTCTACAGAAGTATTTTGTTATCGCTGCTATTAACACCGTTTGCCCTTTTGTATCCCGGATTCAGGACAAAAGAAATAATAAAAAAAAGAAAAAACGAACTCAACTTGCAGTTCAGAGAAGCCCTTTACTCATTGTCATCCTCTCTGTCTGCGGGAAAGTCGATAGAAACTGCAATCAAGGGCTCGCTTAAGGAGCTTTCCATACAGTATCCCAATAATGATACATATATATTGATCGAGCTTGAGCAAATAAGCAGAAGAATTGAGATGAATGAAACCATAGAGGAAGCCTTGGCTGACTTTGCTGCAAGGTCGCATTTGGAGGACATAATAAACTTCTCCGATGTTTTTGCAATATGCAAGCGCACAGGAGGTAATCTTGTCCAGGTAGTAAAGAATACTGCGGAGATAATAAGCGAGAAAATAGACATCAGGCAGGAAATAAACCTTATGCTCATGGAAAAAAGACTGGAACATAAAGTGCTTAACCTGATGCCGGTGCTTATCGTACTTCTGCTGTCCGCCAGCGCTGAGGAATTCATGGCTCCGGTATTTTCGGAGCCCCTTGGCAGAGTGGCAATGACTTTTTCATTAGTGCTTTTTGGGGCCGCTTATTTTGTATCGAAAAAAATCATGGATATTGAGGTATAGCTTATGCTGCCGGCATTTATAACGGAAACTATTGTTCTTGGATTTATTTGTTTGTATGTAAAGGGAAAATATGAAGATTTTACCGAAACAGGCTTTAAAAAAAGGCATATATACAAAGTTTTGGCGCCTGCCGCTTTATTCATTACAGACAAGCTCATTGCAGGGAGGTTCATTGCTTATGAAAGGAAGCTCAGCATAAAGCTGGCTGAACTTTACGGAGGCAGGGACATAAAGTACATGCTCAAGCTTCATTTTGTACATAAGGTAATTCACATGATTATTGCACTGTTATCAGTTACTCTGTTGGGGGCATTAATGGAAAAGCCTGATATCAGCTATGCAATATTTGCATTGTCAGCGCTGGGGATTGTTTTCTATGCTTCAGACAGAGAGTTGGATGAAAAAATCAAAAAAAGGAATTTTAATATCCGATACGATTTCCCTGATTTTCTTAATAAGATGGTGCTCCTTATCAATGCAGGAATGACTGTACCCAGGGCTTGGGAGAAGATTGTCAGGGACAGAAAAAACATAACTCCTCTATATGAAGAACTAAGAACAACCTATATTGAGATTAAGAACGGAAAGCCTGAAATGGAAGCTTATGAGGATTTTGCAAGACGATGCAGGGTAAAGGAAATAACCAAGTTCATTACTGCTGTGATACAGAACCTGAAAAAAGGCAATAGTGATTTGGTCCCGCTGCTGAAGCTCCAATCGAATGAATGCTGGCAGCTTAGAAAGAATATGGCGAAGAGGCTGGGAGAAGAGGCTTCAACCAAGCTGGTGCTTCCGCTGATGATTATGTTTGTAGGAATACTTATTATTGTAATACTCCCTGCAGTTATGCAGTTAAGGTATCTGTAAATATGAAACGCGAGATTTGAGCAGGCCGGAGAAAGGAATGTCGGGTTTCAAGGATGCGGGGTTTAAGGAATATAAATAGATATTGTAAAGGAGGTAGTAGAATGTTAAAGGAAGTAAAAGGATTTATTGTTGAGGAGGATGGCATAAGCACGGTTGAAATTGTGGTAATTATTGCAATTCTTGTAGGGATAGCATTGCTCTTCAGAAAGTCGATAACTGCTTATGTGCAGAAGGTTATAAGTAATTTTATTAATACTGCTCCTACTGTTGAAAATCTGGAAGTTAACATGGATGCACCATTGCCGACGGACTAGTGCCATGTACAGGATATACTTCCTGAAAAGGGTGCGGAGGTGATGATTACTGGACAAGCATATATGTGACAGGGGAAGCTATACTGTTGAAGCCTCCATGGTGTTTGTGACGATTATGCTGGCCGTATTGGCGCTTTTGTTTACATTCTTATACATGGGGCAAAGGGCAAGTCTTGAAAGCTTTGCCTCCTTTGCTGCTCAGCAGGGGGCGGAGTTATGGCTTGACAGCAGAAGAAATATGGAGGATGGGAGAATAAACAATAAAAGGCCTGAAGATTCAATAGGCTACAGAATTTTTGACAATCTGATGTTTTCAAGTACAACCTATGAAGGATATTTTGAAAGAGAAGCATCTGACAATGGCAAAACCAGAGTGGTTTTAAAAATGGATGCGGGGGATAATCTGCCCGGACATAAAACCCTTCTGATTGGGGAGGCCTTGTGCAAAAGGATTGAAAGCACAATCCTGAAGCCCGAGAGTACAAGAATAAGGGTTACATTCAATAACAACGCTCTTAGGGGAATGCTCATAGTTGAGCTAATCCAGGAGATTAAGGTGCCTTTAGGCGGCATAAAGGAATTCTTTGACGGTAAGGATACTCTGACTTTGAGTGCTCAATCCGCAGCAGCAGTATCAGAACCTGATGAGTATATAAGGAATGTTGACCTTATGCTGGAGTTATCAAAGAGGTTTGGAGAGAAGCTTGACCTCAGTGAACTGGCAGGCAGAATAGGGGCAATACATTGAGATGATTGGTTATCAAAGGAGAGAGGCGAATGTACCAAAGGGATGGCGGCATAAGGAAAGAGAAAGGGGCAATTACTGTTTTTCTGGCGCTTATATTCATGTCTCTGATAATTTTTGCAGGAACGGTAATTGATATTGTGAGAATTACTGCTGCCGACCGGAGAGTTCAAAGTGCGCTGAACACCTCAGCCAGGTCTGTATTGGCAGACTATGACAGTGAGCTTATGGGCAGCTATGGAATATACGGAGTGAATGCCGCAGAAGGAAATGTAAAAGAGGACTTTTATAGATATATGAGTGTAAATCTGAAGGAGCGGCATAAGAACATAAAATTCATAGATATTAGTATAGATTATGAGGATATTGAAATAGAAGGCATGGAAAACCTGTTGAACCATGAGGCTTTTAAGAGACAGGTCCAGGAATATATGAAATACAGAACAGTAATTTCAGCAACTGACAGCCTTATAGAGCAGCTGCAGAATATTAAGCTGAATAAAGGGATTGAATTTGCAAAAAGTGAGAAGATTACCAGAGATAAGGCAAGTGAGCTGAGAGCCAAGGCAAGTGAAGTAAATATAAAACTTACAGGTATTAAGAAGAAGCTGACCAATATAAGCGCGAAAAAACTTGAGGATATAAGGGGTGAGCTGTCAGAAATCTTGGAAATCAACAGCTTAGTTTGCAATGAGAATGCCGGAGGCCTTCTTGCCAATTATATCCAAAGCAGGGATGAAACGAACATTAAGGCTGAGGAAGGCCAGTTTGTAGGAAATCAGTCCCGGGAGTTTGACAGCATAAAGAAAAACAATGAAAACCTGACTCCCGGGATTCAAATGTATATAAAGGAGATAGATAAGACACTTCTTCTGGTTAAGCCCTTGCAGAGGGAGCTTGAGCTTATGGAAGAAAAGCTTGAAAGCCTTAAGGATAAGCTGGATGAATTAAAAGAAAAGCTCTCGGATGTTCAGGATGATGATGCCAGTATTGCT
This sequence comes from Clostridia bacterium, assembly GCA_017994115.1. Classification (GTDB taxonomy): domain Bacteria; phylum Bacillota; class Clostridia; order Lutisporales; family Lutisporaceae; genus BRH-c25. The sequence continues at coordinate 11,730 of JAGOLK010000036.1, forward strand.
GACGAGATAGATGAAACCAGAGAAGATATTGATGAGGTAAAAGATAAAATAAGTCAGCTGGAATCAGAAATTGATGAGAAAATGTCAGATTTGAAAATGAAGCTTGGAAGGATTTCTCTTGAGGGCTATTCCTTGAAGGAGGAGGCTGTACAGTTGCCGGAAAAGAAGGCGGAAGAAATAAAAAGCTTTATTAGTAAGACAAAAAAAGAAATTAAGGAAGCATTGTTCAGGAGGCTGGAAAAGGATTGGCTGATAGGGCCCGAAGAATTCGAAGACAGCAGTCTGATAACCGGCGAGGACTCTGGCGAAATGGACGAAAGTACATATTTCAGCGCATCAATGCGGGAAGAAGAAGCTGAGAGAAGTAATGATGCGATAATCAAAACCTTGGAAAAGCTTGTAAAAGCAATTGAAGATATTGCATCAAACACATTGGAAAAGGTAAATACCATTGAATATGTAATGGACAAATATACCTTCCTGACCTCCAGGACAGAGAGGGGCCATTACTTCAAAAAGGGTGAAGTGGAGTATATAATCAGCGGATCAGATATTAAGGAAGGATACAGTCCGATAAAAAATACCGAGTATTATGTAGTAACAAAAGTGCTGCTTCAGGTTTGGGCATTGAGGTTTGCAATAGATACAATAGATGCGTTTATAAGTAGCACTGTGGTATTTCCGCCTCAAAGACTGGCATTTGCCCTTGCCGAAGGTGCTCTTGACTCAAGTTTGGACATTTTCAATATGCTTAACGGCGAGGCTGTGCCAATATGCCCGAAGAGCTTTACAGCAATTAGATTAAAGTATTCGGACCACTTAAAGATACTGCTTCTGATGAAGCCGGAGGAAGAAATTCTAAGAAAGGCAAGACAGCTTATTCAAGTAAACATTAAGCAGGTTGTGGATGCAAATACAGGGCTTACAAGGTCGGATTTCAGGCTGGGAGATTACAGCACCGTCATATCCGCCTCTGTTAAGGCGAAGGTAAATCTTTTTTTTCTTCCCCTGCTAAAGGTTGACAGGATGTTGCCCGGCAGTTTTGAAAACGGAAAGTATTTAATACGTAAGCAAATATACGTAGGCTATTAGGGTGGTTGAAATTGCATAAAGGTTATAAGAAACTACGTTCCAAAGGTTCAATAACAGTAGAGGCTTGTGCTGTATTTCCGGTTTTCATAAGCGTTTTTTTTCTGCTGCTTTTTCTTATCAAATTCACATGTACCGGGATGGTGCTTGATCATGCTGTAAATGAAGCAGCAAAAGAAATAGCTGCAGCGGCATATCCCATATCCTTCATTAATGAACTGGAGGATGAAAAGCTTCAAGAGTATGGGAATGCAAAAATACCTACTCTTGAAGAGGAACTGGAAAAGCTGGCTGGGAAAATTTCGGGAGGCAGCTCTGGTAACCTGCTTCAAGCTATTGTATCGGGGGAGCTTAAAGGAACAGACTTCACTGAAGCGATGCAGGACATATTAAAGGATTACGGTAAAGGCGCAATAGGAAATGTTGTCGGTAAAATAACACCTGCATATTGGGACATGAAGTCTGCTGCCAAATATTATATTGCCGAAGCGTTTATCAAGGAACACCTGGAAAGCCCGCTGATTAATCGGGAGAATATAAGGCTGCAGCTTGTTGAGTTTCCTCAGGGCAAGGAAGAATATATTGCAAGGTCATCAAGTGCAATATATAGTGAACTAGGGTTGACTCCGGAAAAGGATTTCAGCAGGGACGACGTTGTGCTTCAGCTGGAGTACGAATATTTGGTGAGACTTCCTTTTATTGAGCCTTTCAATATAAGAATGATTCATACAGCTGTGGAAAGGGCATGGATTAACGGCAGCTTCGGAATACTGACAGCCGAGGATGAAGGTTTGGACCTGGAGCCGGAAGGCAGGATCGTATATATTACAAGGACAGGTATCCGCTTCCATGAAGGGAACTGCCGGTACCTTAGGAAAAGCAGGATTCCAATAATAATCGAAGAAGCCGAAGGATCGGGCTATACTCCATGCAAGGTATGCAAACCGCTGGGATAGGGTAAATACTCATTGGGAGGTCATTATGAATTATCATTTTCCATATTTAACAATTGTCATATTACTTTCTGCAGCAGCAATTATTGATATCAGAAAGAAGAGGATACCGGATAAGCTGGTGCTTGCAGGTACTGTGGCCGGACTGGCCTTTGTGCTGATTGACCCGCAAAGAGAATTTTTAAGCAGCATTTTGGGTGGTGCTACAGCGGGATTGGTGCTGCTTCTTATTCATTATATTACTAAGGGCGGTCTTGGACTCGGAGATGTAAAACTCTTTGGTTGTTCAGGAATATTCCTGGGCTTTGAAAGCACTGTCTCCGCAATGCTGATTTCTGCAGTTCTAAGCGGCTTGTTCAGTATGGTATTAATATGCCTGAATCCTGACAATAAGAAAAGCGAAATACCTTTTGCGCCCTTTATACTGGCAGGAGTACTGGCAGTAATAATACCTTGATTAAACCGGGGGGTAGTTGATGTGGAAAATACAGTATTGGATTTTGAATACAGTTATGATAATAATGCTGCCGGCAGTTATTTGGTTCTTAAGCTTGACAGTGAATCTGTACTGTTGAAGCATCAGGTAGAGATACTATGTCAGAATCCGAATTCTGCTTTTGTGTCATTCCATGTAAGGCGGGAAAATGAAAACACCTTTATCTATTATAATATTACTTCTAAAATATCATTATCCCATTACATTGAAAGAAAAAGCCTCAACAGGGCTGGGCTTCTGGATTTGCTCAGGAGCATTGCAAAAAACCTCATGCTTAGCGGTAATTACTTATTGGATCTTTCCGGCTTCATCATCCATCCGGATTATATTTTTATTAATCCTGCGACAGCGGAAGCTTCGCTGTTATATGTGCCTGTTTCCTGCAACAGGAATGTAACGGAGATCTTAAGATCCTTTTTTTGGGATATTGTGGTTAATTCATCCAATGCAGATGATAATGCAAGGGATAATTATATGCAGAGAATACTGAATTATTTAAAATCAGATACATTCAGTCTCATTGATTTTAACAGATTGATAGTGGATTTGAGGAACAGCGGAGAATTATATGAATATGGGCGAGGGTCATTTAATCAAGAAGCATCTGTTGACATAAGCATCCCCAGCAGCAGAAGCCCGAAGGAAAAGGTATATGAAGAAGCTGGAAAAAGCAGCAATATCCGAAGCATCATGCTGCTGCAGCCGATTTTTTTAATAGCTGCAGCTGCTGCATGCCTATTTTTGATATCCCGGGAAATGGGCGATATTGTATCCATTGCAGGAGTAGTGATTATTTCAGCTGCGCTGGATATTCTCGTAATTAATAGGATATCGGGCAGCCGGGGTAAGAGAGCGGCAACAGACGATTTTCAGCCTATAGCACAAGATAAAGCAAAAAGAAGTGCAGGCCGCCATGATAAAGTCCTTAAGAGCAAGTATAAACCGGTGCTTTCATCGCCGGATGTAGTGAAAGCCTGTGACACAGTTTGCATTTCTGAAGTTCCTAAGGATTGCCGCCCATATCTTGAAAGCATAGGGCCCAATAGGGTTGAAAGGGTGATAATCAACAAGGATAGTTTCATAATAGGAAGATTAGGCAGTATGGCAGACCATATCATACAGGGAAGCACAATAGGAAAGCTTCATGCAGAGATTACCTTTAACGAAGGGCTTTATTACATAAGAGATCTTAACTCAAAAAATGGAACTTTTGTGAATGGCGTAAAAATTCCCAGCAATAGGGAATACGGAATAAAGGATAATGATAGAATAAGGTTCTCAAATTACGAATATGTTTTCAGGATGCAGGAAGAACTGTAAATCAGCACATGTCGGAGGTAACCTTATGGAACTTCATACTATTTACATATTAATCGGAGTTTTTACTCTTATTCTAAACCTTACACTTACCCTGCACATAATCAGAGGGCAAAGAAACGAGAGCTGCCGAAAGAATTCGGACTGTGAAGAAGTGATAACCTTCAGGCTGACCGGGGCGGAAGATATTGAAGATGCAACTACTGCAGCAGCTCCTTATGATGATACGTTACCTCTGGAATGACGGTACTGTGCATTGGAGGGTTAAAGATGATAATCGGAGATGTATTAAATGGAAAGTACCGGATAGAAAGGCTTCTGGGTAAAGGCGGGTCAGGCTCTGTCTATTTATGCACCAATATTGAGATCGGAAACAAATGGGCTGTAAAGCATATTCCGCCGGACAAGATAAATGATAAAACCTTATCGGAGATTGAGATACTGAAAAGGTTATACCACCCAAGCCTGCCAAGGGTTGTTGACGTATTCCGCAATGAGCGGGGTATTTATATTGTAGAAAGCAATATCGAGGGATCCTCATTGGACAGACTGCTTAAAAGGCACGGCAGTATTGATCTCGAGACAGTAACAGACTGGTTTCTGGAGCTGTGTGATATACTGAAATACCTGCACGGTATAAAGCCGAGGCCTATTATATATAGGGATATGAAACCGTCTAATATTATGCTTGCTCAGGGGGGCAGACTGGTGCTGGTTGACTTTGGGATATCCCAGGAGTACTGCGAGTACGAATCCGGAGATACCTTCTTTGCAGGTACAAGTGCGTATGCGGCACCGGAGCAGTTGATAAAGGGGGGAAAGACAGATCAGAGAACCGATATATATAACATGGGGGTAACAATATATCATTTGCTGTATGGCAGGCTTCCCGGAAGTGCCGATTACAGCCTGAGGCGCAGCAAGAGCAGGGCAGCATCCGATGTCAGCAGGATAATTTCCAGATGTATGGAAAGCAAGCCTGAGGACAGGTATCAGAAAGCGGAGGATATACAGAAGGAGCTTGAGTCGGTGAAAAATATGCTGGCAGTAAGCAAAGCAAGGCAGAGAGCAGTTTTCAAGCTTGAGATAGCTTCAATCGCACTATTGTCGGCAGCTTCATATACCGCTGCTGTTCTGGGTGCATTGTATTCGCTGTCGAAATAATTAACTGGATACAAATATTAATGTTCTGATATAATAACAATAGGGGTGAGAGGTATGGAGGAAAAGGTAATTGGTATACTGGAGCAAATGCAGAATGAAATAAAGGATATAAAGGCCAACATGGCAACTAAAGAAGACTTGGCAGGCATGGCAACTAAAGAAGACTTGGCAGGCATGGCGACTAAGCAAGATATAGCCAACATGGCTACGAAGGATGACATTAAAAGGCTTGAGAATGAGTTACTCCGATTTGAAAATAGAATGGATAGCAAATTTGATGCACTTTTTGATGTGCAAAAGCAGCAAACAGAGGCTATTAATGGACTGCGCAAAGATATCGAAAGCCTCAAAGCAACAGTTGAGCGGCATGAAGTCAAACTAAAGAAAGCAAGATAAAACTGTACTATAATATTGCTATAGGTGCACAAAGTGCGGGGGGTGTTGCAAAACTATTATATATAGTTGGCGATATCCCTTTTCAGATTTGAAGAATATTGTGCAACAGCTATTAAGGTTTCAATACGTATAATGTTACTTATATCATTTTATTTAAAGAAGATAAGGGGGATAATGATGGAGCGGTATGAAAAACTATCTCTTTGCGGCTTATATTGCGGAGGTTGCAAGAACTACAAAGAAAATTATAATTGTATGGGATGTAGAAATGAAAAGAAGCTTGTTAATGACTGCCATACTCGTGTATGTTGTATTGCTAAAGGATTGCTTCACTGCGGATTATGTGAAGATTTTCCATGTAGTGAGTTAAGTGAATTCTACAACGATGGTATAGGACATCATCAATTAGCATACAAAAATATGCTGAAAATCAAAGTGATTGGAGTAGAACAATGGCTTTTAGAGCAAGAAGAAGAGCATACTTGTAAATGCGGGAAAAAGAAAGTATGGTTTGCCACAAAATGTACTGATGAGGATTGTCAAATATAAATTAGTCTTATTATGTTACGATATTCATATAATGCGCAGCAGCTTCCCAATTGCAAAAATACCTATTGACAAATCAGAAAATAGAAAAATTAGCAAAATACATACCAATTTTATCAGTTTATGCTTGACAGTCATTTATTGGTATGTTAACATTATATATTGCATTGTAGTAAGTTTTTTTGTTCTATACTGCTGCTTTTGAATAAGTATAATTAAAAAAGGCAATATTAAAATAGGTGTGCTTTAACTGTACGGACAAACCAAAAGCGTTACTTTTTGGGAATTTTTTTGCTTTTGGGTATTTTAATTTATTTAAATTTAAGGGGTGAAGGACTTTATGCTGGTACATCCAATCTCTGCCGGAAGAAATCAGAGGATAAGCTACTCAAAAATCGACGAAGTAATGGATATGCCTAACCTGATTGAAGTGCAGAAAAACTCCTATAATTGGTTTCTGGAGGAGGGTCTTAGAGAGGTTTTCAATGATGTTTCACCTATTCAGGATTACACAGGTAATCTGATTCTGGAATTTGTTGATTATTCGTTAGACGGAAAACCAAAGTATTCAGTTGAGGAATGCAAGGAAAGAGACGTTACATACTCTGCTCCCTTAAAAGTTAAGATCAGACTCATCAATAAGGAAACCAATGAGGTCAAGGAACAGGAAGTTTTCATGGGCGATTTTCCTTTGATGACAGACACAGGTACTTTTATTATCAATGGCGCAGAAAGGGTTATAGTAAGTCAGCTGGTAAGGTCACCGGGGGTTTATTATGCAGAGACCATCGATAAGTCCGGGAAGAAGCTGTATTCAAGTACAGTTATACCTAATAGAGGTGCATGGCTGGAATATGAGACGGATTCCAATGATATCCTTTGGGTAAGAATCGACAGAACCCGAAAAATCCCTATAACTGTTTTTTTGAGAGCTTTAGGCTTTGGCACCGATGAACAGATTGATGGAATATTGGGGGAAGATGATAGAATAAAAGCAACCCTTCAGAAGGATGGGACAAAGAATGAGGAAGAAGGCTTAATAGAAGTATATAAGCGCTTGAGGCCGGGAGAACCTCCGACTGTAGAAAGCGCAAAATCCTTACTTGAAGCCTTGTTTTTTGATGCAAAAAGATATGACCTTGCCAAATTCGGAAGATATAAATTCAATAAGAAGCTGAGCCTGAGCAGCAGGCTAACCGGACAAAAGCTGGACAGAGAATTGGCGGATCCCAGGACTGGAGAGATTCTGGCGGAAGCAGGGGAGAAAATCACCAGGGA
>JAGOLK010000003.1 GCA_017994115.1 Clostridia bacterium
GCCCATTACTGACCCTCCTTAATCCGTCCGCTGATTTATTGCACGTGCGCTTAAGCTATAATATAATAGGTTTTTTATAATATTATACAATATAAATAGAATGCTAACATCTGAAGTTTGCAGTCATCCTGCAAAGCACTGGCCTTGTATAACAGCGAACACTTATTGGCTTTGGGCAACAGAATCAAGTGAAGATGCGCAGTAAAATCCGTGGGATTTACGTGAGGTAAATCCAGCACATACCAACAGGAGGTTGGGTTTATGTGCGTCAGAATTTTACAAGTATCAAGCTCTGATTCTGTCCAAAGCTAATACCGTGCGAGTCGGTATACAAGGCTATTGCTCCGGGAGTATGACTGCAAACTTATAGCTATGTCGCATTATTATACCATAATCTAATGAAGTTTGAAAAAAATATTTAATTGGAATATAATATAATTTAAACTATACTGTAGTTTCCGCAATTTCCAGTGCTTAAGGAGGATTTTATGAATAAGGAATATATAATCAGGCTCTACAATGATATATGCAATAGGCTTCTCCAACTGGATTTGCCTTATGATTCGAAGGATACTGTAAAAAAATATATAGAAGACGTCAGCTTTATTGACAATCTTCACAAGATTGTCGGGAACAGGGATTACAGCTGCAATTCAGTTCTGCTGCTGTGTCAAAGCCTTATGAACCAAGTTGCAGAGGATAATATTCCACAAAACTGGCTTGAATATGTATATCAGTACACCCTGAGCAAATCCTTCCCCCATGCAGTTGAAGCGGAGCTTAAGAATGGATTGGAAGGCTCATGCAGCATATATCTGCAGACTCTCAGAGAGATTTCAGAATTCCAAAAAAACGACACGGATGATACATGGCAGAGCAGATATCCTATACGATTCCTATCTTCCGAAGAAGAAAACGATTTGGAAAACCCAATTGAATATAAGAAATTCCTTAAGGCCTTCGATGAATTGTATGTATATGAAATGATGAAGCTGAATCAGGAGGTCTTGGGCTTTAATACCCTTGATCATATTTGCGGGGTGCATTACCTGGCTTTATATATAGGAAGGGAACTGAAAAAAGCCGGAATCCCAATTGACCTTGGCAGGGTTTCGGGAGCCGCAGCAGGCCATGATATTGGAAAATACGGATGCAAATCTTCTGAATCCAAGAGGGTGCCGTATCTTCATTATTACTATACCGATTTGTGGTTCAGAAATCATGACATTACCTATATAGGCCACATAGCCACAAATCATTCCACCTGGGACCTTGAGCTTGAAAACCTTCCCCTTGAGTCCTTGGTACTCATATACTCAGACTTCAGAGTAAAACATGATGCAACCGGGAACACAAGAGAAATGCATATCTATCCCCTGCAGGATTCCTTTAAGATTATTCTGGATAAACTGGATAATCTGGATGCCATAAAGGAGAAGAAGTACAGACGAGTATATTCCAAGCTTACGGACTTTGAGGATTATTTGATAAATCTTGGTATAGAAGTTGATATAAATAACATTGTCAAGGGCATAAGAAGGGAATTGGGAATAAAAAACCGTCATTATTCCCTTATGAGCGGGAGCCAGGTGATAAAGAATATCAAGTATCTGGCAATCAACCATAACATAAATCTTATGTATCAGCTGAGGGATGAGGCTTCCCTTAACCGCATACTGGAATCAGCCAGAAGTGAAGCCAACTGGAAAAAGCTTAGGGAGTATATCAGGATTTTTGAGGAATACTCCACTTATCTCACACAGAAACAAAAACTCATTACTATCAGATTCCTTTATGAACAACTGGTGCATCCCGAGGATGATATCAGAAGGCAATGTGCAGAGCTGATAGGACTATTGATCGCAAGATTTGACGAAAAATATCGCAAGGATGTGCCCGAAAATGCCATACTTGACGCTCCCGTAATGACAAGCTTCGAGCTGCTGGACAGATACATGCAGCTTCTGGTCAGTCCTGACCATAAAATAGTACCTCTCCACAAAAGTTACCTGGGATACAGCATCAGCATCATAATTTCATCGTTGTTTTCACACTGCAGCAAGAGCCAGATAGAAGGCTTCAGAACTGTTGCTGCCAAGTACTATAAGGAAGGTGCCCGCAGGAACTATGAGACAAAGCTGTATCTGCTTGAAGCCATAAGGTATATGCCTGTCTACGGTGACTATGAAGCAGACAGGATAATCTGCAGTTATGTCAAAAGGCGGCTTATCGATAAAAGCAACGCCATAAGGCTTTCCGCAATGGAAGTGGCATATAATATCCTTGCCCGTTCCCGGAACAATGCCGATACATCCGGGGAGGATACCGCAATCGGCAGCTTGGCGCACACTGTCAAGGAAATGATATCAGGCACTCATAGAAGATCCGGTGTTGTTTCCGAAAACTATCTGAAACATAAAATCGCATGCTTGCTGGGAATGGAGCCGGCAGTACTGAATAAATTCCATGAGTACTGCCATAAGGACCTTCACAAGCTTTCAGAAATCTCATTGAGCAATCTTAAAACCGCAACAGAATGGGTAATAAAAAGAATTCAGCTGGACCTGCTTCTTGACAACTCATTAAGGAATCCAAAATCCGGCGGGTTTTATTCAGCTATGCATTTTTGCAATCTAATGAAGGTCAGTGCCTCCGAGAGTGTCCGAAATCGTGCCGGAGAGGCACTGATACATATAGTTTCCCACTTGTCCCCGGAGCAGAGGAATGACATTGCTGTGGAAATGCTCCGTGCCCTTGAAATTGAAGGGTACCAGTTTGCAGAATACATTCCGAACTACTTGGGAAAAATCATCCTATCCCTTGAACCCGTGGAACTTGATGAGGTCCTTGACGATTTCAAGGAGAAGATAAAAAACTCCACCCCCCACTTGGACTCTCTGATATTAAAAACCATAGGCATAACAATAGCAAATTACCCATCCTATATCGAAACATTTAAAGAGAAAAGGGAAGTCTATGAAAACAGGCTCATAAGGATGCTCAGTATCATCATCAACGGACTTGCCCATTACGACGCAGATGTAAAGCAGTCTGCCTTCAGCGTTTTAGGCAAGGAGATCTTCGGTTCAAGTACTCTGATGCCGGAAGAAAAGAATGAGATTTTTATCCGTATTGCCAAGAAGCTGCTCACACTGCTTGAGGACGATATCCGGGAAGGGCTGTTGTTTCTTACAAATTCAGCGGGCTTAATCAATATTTACAGGTTTATTTCCGATTATACTTTCTTTTACAAAGATATCGAAATAGCTGTCCCTGAGAAGGTTGCATTTTTCCCGGGAGCTTTTGATCCCTTCTCTCTGGGGCATAAGGAGATTGCGAGAGCAATACGTGATATGGGCTTTGAAGTTTACCTGGCCGTGGACGAATTTTCCTGGTCAAAGAAAACCCTTCCGAATCTTATCAGGAAAAGTATTATTAATATGTCCGTTGCTGAAGAATTCGACATATACATCTATCCTGAGGATTATCCCACAAATATTGCGAATCCTTTGGATCTTGAGGTACTGAGGAACAATTTCCCGGCATCTGAGGTTTATATAGTTGCGGGAAGCGATGTAATGATTAATGCCTCGGCATATAAAAATGAAATAAGCAAAAACTCCGTATTAACATTTTCACATATTATATTTGAAAGGAAGAGTTCCTATAATCAATATGGAAAAGATGCAGGCAAGCTTTCGGAAACAATCGGCAAAATCGACGGAAAGATAATCCGCCTGTCCCTTCCTCCTCAATATGAGGATATCAGTTCTACCCAGATAAGAAGCAATGTTGATGAAAACAGAGATATATCAATGCTGGTGGACCCTCTGGCCCAGAAATTCATATATGAAAACGGCTTCTATCAGAGTGAACCCCAGTATAAGTCAATGGTACAGACAGAGTCCATCGAAATCGAAGTAGTGGAGAAAGTAAGCAGAGAGCTGTTCAATGAATTATCCTCATCCATGTGTGTCAACAGGGAATCCCTTGCAGACAGCCTCGGAAAATTTCTCGAGAAGATAGCCTCAAGACTTCTTTTAATCAGAGACGCGGATCATAAAAAGCAGATCCTTGGTTTTTCTGCTTTTCACAGAATCAGCTCCAGCTTCCTTTACCAGGAATTCGGGAACAGCTCTGTAACTGAATATATAAGAGAAAACTCCACAGGAAAAATAGTGAGCATTGACGGTATATTCATATTGAACAACGCCGTTCTTGAAAACATGGAGCAGATTCTTCTGGCGGAAACACTGGCTTACTGTATAGCCCGGGATTATGACTATGCAGTATTCCACAGCACATTAAGCCCCGTATCCTACGATATGCTTGAAGTCCTTAGGCTGATGGGCTTCAGGGATCTGCCCTGTCCCGGATGCCTGAACGAAGTGCTGGCAGTTAATATAAGCACCCCTTGCGCCTTGAATCTGGATATAGAGACTACCATCAAGGAACCGTACAGAAGCAGCAGCGCACTCATGGATGTGGTATCAAGGACCAGGAAAAGAATCCAGGGAACTCTTGCGGAAGTGTATTCCGGAAATCTGATACTACCCTTTGACAGAGCAGTCATGTACAGCACTCTGATCAAGAAAATATGCGAGGTGAATGAAGTTCCCACAAAGCCTTTGAAGCCAAGGCACCTGGGGCCTGCCATGTGCGTACCCTACGGCAATATGCTCAGCAGAAGTATTATTCCCAACACAGTAACAAAGGCGCTTCATACAGAAAGGCTATACGGCCCTGATGCCAAGGATTACAAGGTTGGGAATTTCCCATATTATCTTGATCTTGAAATCCAGATGAAGATGCTGAAATCCTTTAACAGGCCCATTATTCTGGTGGATGACACCCTGCATCACGGCTTCAGGCTGAAAACCCTGGACCCAATGCTGAAAAAAGAGAATATTGAGGTAAGGAAGATAATTGTCGGCATACTTTCCGGTAAAGGGAAGGAATTAATGGAAATCCAGGGAAATGATACGGATTGTGCATATTTTATTCCGCGTCTGAGAGAATGGTATAACGAAAACAATTTCTATCCCTTTATAGGCGGAGATGCTTTATGGAGGGGCATATACCCGAAAAGGAACCTGCTACCCTCAATAAACCTGATACTCCCTTATACCTCACCCTCTTTCCTGAACGAGACATCGAAAAAGTCAATATATATGCTTTCGCATACCGCCATGGAAAATGCGATAGAAATACTGTCAACCCTGGAGGATGAATTCCAGGCCATCAATGAAAGGAGCCTGACACTGTCTTCCATGGGACAGGTATTTATAACACCCAGATGTCCCGATCACGGACAAAACATGGACTATGACCTTAGCCTGAGCCCATCCTTCTATCTTAAAAACGATTTGGAGCTGTTGGATAGGCTCGAGCGAATCATATGCTGAAATAACATCGGGGGTAATATGATGTTTTATTATAAGCTATTCAACAAGACCCTGGTATCCCGGAAAGAATACCGGCAGCTGGAAGAAACCTCAGAATCGGAAGCAGCTTCCGGTACCGGGCGTATATTTGTGCTGGACAGCAGCCCTCCCGGAGAATCAAGAAGGAGCTTCTGCGCTTCCCAGCCTGACCTTATTTATACCTTGAAGGAAGGCCTTGATATGCTTCTTCTTCCCGATTCAGAGGATAATAACCTGCCGGATTGGATAATTAAAGCTGTCCGCGGCAATAATGTAACCAGGATCAATACCGAATATCCCAATTGGCAGGATGTGCTGCTTTATGAGCCGCCTGCAAAATGGAGAATAAATGTTGCAGGCCTTGGGGATGTGGGAGGAACTCTTGTCTCAGGCCTGAGGCTTCTGGGGGTTGGCTCGGTATCACATATAGGAATTTTTGACATAGATCCAAACAAAGTCAGGCGTTGGGAGTATGAGGCCAATCAGATACTGGACTCCAACTGCGGTAATGCTCATCCTGATGTTGTTTCAATATCGGAAAAACAACTTTTTGACTGTGATATGTTCATATTCTGCATAACCGCAGGGGTGCCTCCACTATGTGAAAACCCCGGAGATGTAAGGACGGCACAATATGAAGGAAATTCAAAAATCATCAGGGAATATGCTCAAAGAGCCCGCAGAAGCTGCTATAAAGGCATATTTGCAGTAGTGTCGGACCCTGTGGATATGTTATGCAAGGCGGCCTTCGACTTCAGCAATACTGATGACTGCGGCAGGCTTGATTTCAATGGCCTTGCACCTGAGCAAATAAGAGGCTACGGGCTTGGAGTAATGCATGCAAGGGCAGCCTATTTTGCAGGCCTGGACAGGGAAACCGCTCACTACATAAGGGAGGGCAGAGCTTTCGGCCCTCACGGCGAAGGCCTGGTAATAGCGGACAGTATAGAAAACTACAATGACCGGTTTTCCCGTTATCTTACTGAAAAAACTAAAACAGCAAATCTGGAAGTCCGCAAGCTGGGTTATAAGCCCTATATCGCTCCTGCTCTCTCATCAGGCGCCTTGTCAATACTTGCAACAATAAGAGGACAGTGGCATTACAGTGCTACCTTCCTGGGAGGAGTATACATGGGAGCAAGAAACAGGCTTAATGCTTCAGGAATAGAGCTTGAGAGGCTTCCAATTCCGGAGGAGCTTTTTTTAAGATTGAAAAATACATATGAAAGCCTGAGGAAAATGCCATGAGCGATTATTATGCGATAATTCCCGGAAATATTTCCCTGCAGCTGAAAAGAATGCTGGAAGCCGTATTGATGGGAAAAAATGCTTCATACATAACAGACAAGCACAGCTTGCCTGACCTCAGAGGAGTAAAGATAATAGTATGCGCTGAAATAAGCCCTGCCGGCTTATGCATACCATTGTATGAAATATTGGAAGAGCTTCAAAGCCGGGGCTGCGATTCCCTGAAGAATTCCTCGGCAATACTGCTGCTGCACAGCTCCAATGAGTTATATACAAAGAGCACCGCTTCCTTTATAGTATTCCTGCTGAATCAATTGGGCTGCCGCTTCCCGGGTCATCCTGCCATAGAAGCCACAGGCAGCCTGTCAAACTTCTCCACCTGGAGAAAAATAAAGGAAGCCTCCCTTGAAGATATCTGCTTGGAGCTATGCATTTCGCTGGGAGAAAGATTCGCCGCGTACAATCCCGCAGCTGTTAAAAAACCGAAAATACTTGCGCTTCACTCCAGCCGGAAGGAGACCTCAAATACACTTGCGCTGTGGAATATTGTAAAAAACAGCCTTGAAGGATGCAGAATAAGTGAGCTTCATGTGGAAAACGGAAGTGTAGTTGATTGTAAAGGGTGTTCCTATAAGACATGCAAGCATTTCAGCATGAACAACAGCTGCTTTTACGGAGGCATAATGATAAAGGAAATACTGCCCGCCATAGAAAAATCAGATGCGGTCATATGGCTTTGCCCTAATTACAATGACGCAGTATCCGCAAACCTTTCCGCAGTGATTAACCGTATGTCGGCATTATATGTAAAAACACCTTTTTATAAGAAGTCATTGTTTTCCATAATCGTATCCGGCAATTCAGGCAGTGATTCGGTAGCCAGGCAGCTGCTGGGGGCACTTTGCATAAACAAAGGCTTCAATCTGCCTCCATATCATTCGTTCATGGCTACTGCCAACGATCCGGGGACAGTATGCAAAATACCCGGTATAGAAGCCTCCGCAAGGACATATGCGGAAAATATACTAAAGGAAATCAAAAGGCCCTGAACTAAAATTCAGGGCCTTTTCTTTAAAACTCCGGCGGAAGTGTCAGCATTTCCTCGTAATTGAACACCGGTCCGTCAACACACATATATTTGTTCCCAACCTTGCAGTGCCCGCATTTCCCGATGCCGCACCTCATATGGGTTTCCAGGGAGGTAAGTATATTTGTGCCCTTCATTCCCAGCTTTATCAAGTCTTCTGCTACAGCCTTGATCCTTCTGGGTGATGCACATATGATGGAAGCCGTCTTTCCCCATTCCAGCCCCAAACCGGGCAGCAAATCATTGATATATCCTACATAAGCATCAACCTTGTCGGTAGGCTTGCTAAGAGCATACAGCACCTTGACCCCGTCAATTTCACTCCATTTTATGAGGTCTTCTTTATAAACAAGCCCTTCATAGGATGTAGCACTGGCTATTATTGCGAGATTGCCAAAATCCTTTTTATTCTCAATTATCCTTATAATCATTGTGCGAACCGGAGCTAGCCCTACTCCGCTGCCTACAATCAGTATGTCTTTTCCCTTAAGCTCCTCATAAGGGAAGCCCTTCCCGAAAGGGCCCCTGAGGCCAATCTTGTCGCCAACCTGCAGCCCATGCATTGCAGTCGTAACACGCCCCGCCTTCTTTACGCAAAAATCAAAATAATTCTTTTGTGAAGGCCCGAAGGGTATTGATATTGCTATTTCTCCCACCCCGAATATGGTAATCTCAAAAAATTGTCCTGTGAATTTATAGTTTTCATGCAGTGTTTTATCTTCATACTGAACTATGAACCGCTTGATGTCTCTTGTCTCCTGAATTATATCCTTTATTATCGCTATTTGAGGCTTATAGGCATTTTCACACCTGTGCTCCTGTTCATGAGTGTGTATCTCAAATTTCGCTGCAGCATTATTCTTTTTCATCGCTGCGATATCATACTTGTATTCCTGTTTAAGCTTTGAAGCAATTTCAATAATGTCAATAAATGCAGGACATACGTTTATGCATCTTCCGCAGCCGGTGCACCCCTTAAATCCGAATCTTTCCTCTATATATTTCAGCTTGTCGTAAATCCTGTACCTAACCCTGGAAACCTCGCTTCTTGGGTTATGCCCTCCCGCATTTCTTGTAAATGAATCGCTCTGACAGGAATCCCAATATCTGACCCTGCACTTTTCTCCATAACAGCTGTCTTCCTCAACAATATTGAAGCAGGTGCAGGTGGGGCATACGCTTGTGCATCCGGTACACCCTATACATTGTTTTGATATTTCTTTCCAAATATCATTGTTAAAGGTTTCATCCATGACCTTTGCTATATAGCTCAGATCTATCTTGTTCAGGAATTTATCCTCTACGGCACTCTTAAGTATGTTCTTAAGTTCAATTGCTTCTTCCCCTATACTGTCCGTTATGTTTCCGATTTCAATAAGCTCCTTGCCCTTGTCGGAGCCTGCTTCTACAAGATATTCGTCTCCCAATGGAGTAAGCATCAAGTCATAGCCTTTCTGAGCAAAAGGGCCCACTCCCGTGGAAGAGCAATAGCAATTATACCCTGGCTCAATGCAATTTACTACAACTATATAGGTCTTTTCTCTTCTTCCGGCATAATTGTGATCCCTGAATTCTTCAATATAAAACCTGTCCAGGTAAGCTATTCCATATGCATCGCAGGCTCTGACTCCGAACAATATCCTGGGTTTCAGGCTTCCGGCGTCAAACTCTGTAATCCGTATTCCGGCTTCGCTCTGCTGCCAGTTGTACAGGCTTTCTTTCTGCTCGAAAAGATATTCCTTAACGGGCATTGCCATATTCAGATAATCCATAGTGAAGTTTTTTTCATCAAAGGGCAGGAGCATTACATCTTCATTCTGATGCCTTGTGGGTGCATATACTTCAAAGCTGCGTGACCATATATCCAGCAATTTTGTAATATCCTTCTTGTTCAGCATCATCATTTATTTCACCCCCTCTATTCTAACGGCGCAAACCTTATACTCGGGAATCTGCGACACCGGATCAAATTTCCTGTTGGTAAGCTTATTAACAGGAGCTTCCCCAAAATGGAAGGGCATAAAAACAATGCCTGCCTTAATTTTTTTTGTTATTATTGCAACTGTTTCAATCCCGCCTCTTCTGGAAACCACCCTTACCTTATTATTATTCTTTATTCCAAGCTTTTCGGCATCCTCCGGATTCATTTCAATAAATCCGTGGGGATACTCCCTGTCCAATGCCCAGGATCTTCTGGTCATTGTTCCCGTATGATAGTGATGCTGGATTCTCCCTGTAGTCATTATCAAGGGATACTCATCATCAGCCGATTCAGCCGGATCTATATAGTGGTTAACGGTGAATTTTCCTAAACCCCTTGAAAATTTATCCTTATGCAAAAATTTGGTGCCCGGATGCTCCGGATTCGGGCAAGGCCACTGTAATCCGCAATTTTCTATCCTGTCATAGCTGATTCCCCCATAGCTTGGAGTCAGGCTCCGGATTTCTTCCATTATATCTTCCGGATTATTATAAGCCGCTTTATATCCTAAGGCATTAAACAGTGCGCAGAGTATTTCCCAATCGGGTTTACTGCTTCCTACCGGTTCAATGGCCTTTCTGACTCTTTGCACCCTTCGTTCCGTATTTGTAAAGGTTCCGTCCTTTTCCAGAAAACTGGTTCCGGGCAATACCGCATGAGCGTATCTCGCAGTCTCGGTAAGAAATATATCCTGCACTATCAGCAGTTCAAGATTTTTGAGAGCATCTTCTACATGACTGATATCCGGGTCGGAGAGCATAGGATTTTCTCCCATGATAAACAAAGCCTTTATCTTGCCGTGAGCTGCCTCCTCCATCATTTCCGATACAGTCAATCCCTTGTCACAGTTAATATTCTTTCCCCATGCAGCCTTAAACTTCTCCCTGACGCTATCATCCAGCACGGACTGATATCCCGGAAATACATTAGGAAGAGCACCCATGTCGCAAGCACCCTGCACATTATTCTGCCCTCTAAGGGGATTTACTCCGGAGGCTTCCTTTCCAATCTGTCCTGTAATCAATGCAAGATTTGCCAGGGCGGCAACATTTGCTGAGCCGGTTATATGCTGTGTAATTCCCATAGCATAAACAATAGAAGCATTTTCAGCTTTTGCATACATTCTGGCAAATTCTCTGATCATATCAGCGTCAACACCGGTAATCAGAGATACCGCATCAGGGGTATAGTTAACGATTGATTCTTTGAATTCTTCATAGCCTTCAGTTCGGTTTCTTATAAAATCATCATTTGCCAAGCCTTCAGACACTATTACATTAAGCATACCGTTTATAAAGGCAAGATTGCTTCCCGGTTTTAATGGTGCATATGCGGCAGCATGCTCTGCTATAGGAATACGTCTGGGATCTGCAACAATAAGCTTTGCATTGTTTTTCAACACAGCTTCTCTAATCCTCATTCCAATAAGAGGATGCTGTTCAGTAGTATTCGAACCAATTATAAATATTACATCCGCCTTTGACAGCTCTTCTATAGAGTTTGTCATTGCTCCGCTACCGAATGCAGCAGCTAAACTAGCCACCGTAGGACTATGTCACAACCGGGCACAGTGGTCTACATTGCTTGTCCTCAATACTGCTCTTGCAAGCTTGACCATAAGATAATTTTCTTCATTTGTACACCTGGCAGAAGATAGAACACCAATTGAATCGGGCCCATACTCATATATTATTCTCTTTAACTCCTCCGATACATAAGTTATTGCATCCTCCCATTCCGCCTCCCCGAAGGTTCCGTCTTTCTTCCTTAATAAAGGCTGTTTCAACCTGTCAGGATGATTAACAAAGCTGTAACCATTCCAGCCTTTAACGCACAGTTTTCCCCGGCTTACGGGATGGTCAGGCATTGGTGATACTCCAACAATCTCATTGTCACGTACATTCACATAGAAATTGCAACCGCATCCGCAATATCCGCAAGTAGTCAGTACCTTCTTCATTTATCGACTCCCCCTTAAACAGCTTGTAAGCATGTATATATCTCTGATAATTCTGCAACTTAATAAATATTTTATCTAATTATTCAGTATTTGTCACTAGTTTCTGTAAGCACTGCTAAACTTCCCTAAATCAAAATAATATTGAATGATTACTAAAATTTGTGCATTGTTAAAAATTTAGCAGGACTTTTGATTTTTTTATAGAAATAATATATTATATAGCTGAATGAATTTTTGTGCTATACTATTTATACAAATTTATATGCTATAATTAAGGAAGTAAAATTTGCATACAATACCAGGTAACTATGGTTAAATAACAATCGATTTGATAATCGGCAGTTATGTTTCACATAATTTGCTTATTATATTAATAATAACAATTGGGAGGTTTATTAAAAATGGCACATCAGGACAACTTGAACCCTTTCTTGAATGCTCAGAAGCAGGTAAAAACAGCTTGCGATAAGTTAGGGTTGGATCCAAAAGTTTACGAAATCTTAAAACAACCAATGAAAGTACTTGAAGTAGCTATCCCTGTTAAAATGGATGATGGCTCAATCAGAGTATTTACCGGATACAGGGCTCAGCATAATGACGCTGTAGGTCCTACAAAGGGTGGAATCAGATTCCATCAGAACGTAACCAGAGATGAAGTATGTGCTCTGTCAATCTGGATGACTTTCAAATGCAGCGTTACCGGTATCCCATACGGCGGAGGAAAAGGCGGAGTTATAGTTGATCCTTCAACATTGTCACAGGGCGAGCTTGAAAGACTAAGCAGAGGGTATATTCAGGCAATATATAAATTAATAGGTGCCCAGGTTGACGTTCCTGCACCGGACGTAAATACCAACGGACAGATTATGGCATGGATGGTTGACGAATATAATAAGCTGGTCGGCCGCAGCGAATTAGGGGTTATTACAGGAAAACCCGTTGAATTCGGTGGTTCATTAGGCAGAAACGCTGCTACAGGCTTTGGTGTTGCTGTTGTAGCAAGAGAAGCTGCTAAAAAAGTAGGCATTGACTTCAAAGGCGCATCAATTGCCGTACAGGGCTTAGGCAATGTCGGAAGCCATACTGCATTGAATCTTCAGAAGCTTGGCGGAAAAATTGTTGCTGTTTGCGAATGGAACGGGTCCATATATGACGAAAACGGCCTCGATATCAACGCTTTGGTAGCTTACATGAAACAAAACAAGAAGATCGTCGGCTTCCCGGGATCAAAAGAAATAACAAAGGCAGAGTTCTTTGCATTACCGGTCGACATTCTTGTTCCTGCCGCTCTGGAAAATCAGATTACAGCAGAAGTTGCAGAGACAATAAAGGCAAAACTCGTCTGTGAAGCTGCAAACGGACCTACAACTCCTGACGGGGATGAAGTTATCAATAAGAAGGGACTTCTTCTGACACCTGACATACTGACTAATGCAGGCGGAGTTACAGTATCATACTTTGAATGGGTACAGAACCTGTATGGCTACTACTGGACAGAAAAAGAAGTTGAAGAAAAAGAAGAAAGGGCTATGGTTGAAGCATTCAATTCAATTTATGCAATAAAAGAAGAATACAATGTTTCAATGAGAGAAGCAGCTTACATGTTCTCAATCAAGAAGGTTGCAGCTGCTATGAAGGTTAGAGGCTGGCTGTAAGAAAACAACCGGAGGCCTGTGAATTGTCACAGGCCTCTTTTGCCGGTCTATTGTCAACCTTATTAATTTTTCGGTTGACAATAGGCATTATCAGTGTGTACAATGGTATATATAGCATATTCATATTATTTCTTGGAGGATATATATGCAAAGAAAACTGACAGTAAAAGACTTGAGTTACGTATCGTTATTCGCCACACTGATTTCTGTTTCCGGATACATTATCATACCTCTTCCTTTTTCCGCAGTCCCCGTAACTGCCCAAACACTGGCGGTAATGCTTGCGGGAAGCCTGCTTCCTGTCGGGCAGTCTGTTTTAAGCCTCCTGGTTTTTATTCTTATGGGTGCAGCAGGCCTTCCCGTATTCTCAGGGGGCAGTGCCGGCTTGGGCGCTATTTTGGGCAAGACCGGAGGCTACCTGATAGGCTTTATTGTCGGAGCCGCCCTGATATCAGTCCTAAAGGGAAAGAAGCCGGGTTTTGTACGGCTTGCGGCGGCAAATGTATTGGGTGGGATTGTTGTGGTGTATGCCTTTGGAGTATTATGGCTGAATTATGTCACAGGCATAGGAATTTCTCAAGCGGTCATATTCGGCGCACTGCCCTTCATTCCCGGAGATATTTTGAAAGTAATAATTGCATCCGTGCTTTCCTTAAGGCTTTCCAGGCATATGAAATGAAGGTGTCAGCTTAGGATAAGAATATCTCCTGTTGAGATATTTTTATCCTTAACCGTACCTTCCGGCAGTTCCAGAGTCATATACGCTTTCTTTATAAAACCGCTGCTGCGCCACGGTTTTACTTTTTCCTTTATAAATATTACCCTGTGGTTCAGGTCCATGAAAACAACATCTATGGCAAACCTCATAAAGCAAGTGTGTATGGAATTGCACCCCAGTATCAGAAGCCCTTCGTTTTTGCTTATCCGGCTTTTGAACATGAGCCCCATGAGGCGCTCCTTAAAGCTTCTTGCTATTTTAATTTCATCAACTACAATTATTTTTTTTGTTTCATTGTACAGCATAAGTGCCTCCCTTCTATCCGAAGGCTTCCATGATTTTTATGATAACAGGCCCCAGAATCACTATGAATATAGTGGGCATTATGAATATTATCATGGGAAACAGCATCTTTACCGGTGCCTTCATAGCATTCTCTTTTGTCCTCTCCATCCTTTTCTGTCTTACCTGGGAGGATTGTATTCTGAGAACATTTCCTATGCTTACGCCCAATTGATCAGCTTGAATAATGGAGCTAACAAAAGTAACAAGGCTTGGCACCGGCACCCTTTCAACAAGAGATTTGAAAGCTTCTTTTTTTGATACCCCCACTTTCATTTCCTTCAACACTATTGAGAATTCTTCCGCAAGCACTCCGGACATTTTTTCTACCAGCTTTGCAACCGCCCCGTCAAAGCTAAGACCCGCCTCTATGGATACTGTAAGAAGGTCCAGTACATCGGGAAGGCCTCTTTCTATTTCCTTCTGGCGTTCACTTATTTTGTGCCTGAGATAAAATTTGGGAATTATATTTATAATCACAAGAAGTATGCATACCAGGACAAGTATCTTCAACAGGGGTATATCCTTGGAAATCATCATAATCACAGCTGCCCCTGCCGAGACAAGGATTGAGAATATCTGAAGAAGTACAACTCCTCCTACGGTTATTCCCTTTGGATTCCCCGCTTCCTTTATCATTCTCTCCAAATAATTATAATAGTGTTTGGGTGCAATCCTGCCCAAAAATCTGTTGCCCTTTTCCATAACCGGCTTTATTACCCGGTCTGCAAAGGAACCTTCAAGAATATTCTCTGATTTTTCGTCTATATATACATACTCCTTAATCCTTTTCTGCATATGCAGCTTATCTCTGAAAACAATCCTTAAAAGCATTACCATTGTGAAACATACGGTTGAAAACGTACTTATCATAATCGCCCCAAGCATTGCTACACCTCAATTCTTACAATTTTCCTTATAAGGTATATGCCCAAGCCCTGCATCACAACGGCCGTTCCCAGCATGGCGAGGCCAAGGGGGTGCTTGAATAACAGTGAAATATGGGACGGATTAATAAAGTACAATATAATTCCAAGAACGATAGGCATCAGTGATATAATAATTCCGGAGATTCTCCCCTGGGCTGTCAGCACCTTTATTTCTCCTTTTATTTTTATCCTTGAGCGTATTGTATCCGATATATTAT
Organism: Clostridia bacterium; assembly: GCA_017994115.1. GTDB lineage: Bacteria > Bacillota > Clostridia > Lutisporales > Lutisporaceae > BRH-c25. The sequence continues at coordinate 15,562 of JAGOLK010000003.1, forward strand.
CCAATATTTCCGACAGGTTGCCCCCTATTTGCCTCTGTATAAGCACCGCCATAATAATTAGTTCCAGGTCCTGGCTTTGGACTCTTTTGCTCAGGCTTTCCATAGCCTTTTCTGTATTGGTTCCCAAGTTGATTTCCTTCAAAATCCTTTGAAATTCAAGGGATATTGGAGGAGGAAGCTCCCTGGAAGCCGTATCTATTGCCTGAAGAAAGCTGTATCCAGACTTCAGGGTATTGGAGATAAGGGCTAATGTATCCGGCAGCTGCTGGTCTATCTTATGTATAATGCTTCTTCTTTTTGAATTCACATAAATTCCGGGCACGCGGGCTGCCAGCAAAGCAAAAACGGCTGAACCTGCAAGGTTTTCCGTAAATACAAAAAAGACAAGAGCAGATACAAGGAATATTATAACATTTATTGACATGTATTCCTCCGGCTTTACCGGCAGATGCGCCTGAACAAGCCTGGCTTCAATCCTCTCCCTATACTTGATTCCAAACTTGCTCTTTCTCAGAGTTTTGCTGAAAACAAGCAAGCTTTCCCGCCAGGGCAGCCCTCTTTCTTTTTCAGGTTTTTCCCTGTTTTTCTCGGGGTTAAGATATTGCTTCATTCTTACGGCTACGCTTTTCTTTCCCGAGAAATATTTATACAGCAAGTATATGACAAGGGTCATATTTATAAAGAGCATAAGCAGTAAAAGCTCCGGCATAATGAATCCCTCTTTTCTCATACCTGATTGAACAGGTTGTTTGGCAAGGATACCCTTGTATTTGCAAGCTTCTCCATGAATTTGGGCCTTATACCGGTTGCGGTAAAGGTACCCTTTTCATTCAGCACAAATATGTCCTGAAGTATTATGGTATCCCCCTCCATTCCTTGAACTTCCGTAATGTGGGTTATCTTCCTGCTTCCATCCTTCAGCCTTGCCTGATGTATTACCATATCAATTGCTGAAGCTATTTGTTCCCTTATAGCCCTTACCGGCAAATCCATACCCGCCATCAGCACCATTGTCTCAAGACGTGAAAGCATATCCCTGGGAGAATTGGAGTGACCTGTGGTAAGTGAACCATCATGGCCTGTATTCATTGCCTGCAGCATATCCAAGGCTTCTCCCCCTCTGACTTCGCCTATTACTATCCTGTCAGGCCTCATCCTCAGTGAATTCTTTACCAGATCCCTGATACTGATGGCTCCCTTTCCCTCAATATTTGCAGGCCTGCTCTCAAGCCTGACCACATGTTCCTGCTCCAGCTGCAGCTCTGCTGCATCCTCTATGGTTACTATCCTCTCATCATGAGGTATGAAGGAGGAAAGTACATTCAGGGTTGTAGTTTTTCCGCTCCCGGTACCCCCTGAAACTATAATATTAAGCCTTGCCTTGATACAAGCTTCAATAAACAGCGCCATATCCGAGGTCATTGTACCGTAGGAAATCAGATTGCCCACATTTAGAGGATTCTTTGCAAACTTTCTTATGGTTATTGTCGGCCCGTTCAGAGCCAAAGGCGGGATTATGGCATTTACCCTGGAGCCGTCAGGAAGGCGCGCATCCACCATGGGAGAGCTTTCGTCTATCCTTCTTCCCAAGGGTGACACTATTTTTTCTATTATCCTCATCACGTGCTGATTGTCTTCAAAGCATGTATCCACCAACTCAAGGCGCCCTTTTTTCTCCACATAGACCTGGTTAGGCCCGTTGACCATTATTTCCGAAACTTCCTCATCCAGAAGATGCCTGCTGATGGGTCCGAAGCCTATGGACTCGTCAATAATATACCTTATCATTGTCTGGCGCTCGGTACGGGAAAGATGCAGTTCTTTTTCCTTCAGAGTTTCCTCCACAATATCGGCTATTTCCGCATTGAACCTCTGCTCTTCACCCTCCTGCCCCAGCATGCTTGTGTCAATTCTTTCGATAATCTTTTTATGGATTATCCCTTTTACATCACTTAAGGGATCCTCTTTTTTTGTTTCCTTGATTGATTGTCTTCCTTCCGACAGTACCTCGGTTTTCTCCTGCTCCATTCTTTTAAGCAAACCCATAAGATCACCTCATTTAAAAGCATTTACGCCCTTCTAACCTCTCGTATCTCATATCTATTCCTAAAAAGCCGCTGCAAAAAGCTTCTTTTTAGCCTTTTCCTCACCGGATGCAATACTTTGAGCAAGCTTGTATATCTTTTTTGACACCGGTGACGACCTTCTGTGAGATATAAGGGGATGGCCCTTGTTGACCGATATCGTAACAGAGGCCTGATCATCAGGAATCATCGACCATATTTCCACCCCAAGGGCCTCTTCAAAATCATTATGGCTTATGCCGAAGCGTTCATTGGATTTGTTAATAACAACCTTTACCTTCTCTTTGGGATAATTCAGGGATTTCATTACCTCCAGGCCATTTTTCGTATTCTTTATCGACGGAAGGTCCAGGGCTGATAAATAAATTATTGTGTCCGACATGTCCAGGGCGGTTATGACATTATCGCTGAAGCCGTGGGAGGTATCGATTATTATATAATCATACCTTCCCTTAAGGAATTCGATAATGTTCCTGATATGTTCCGGGGTTACATATTCTGCATTTTCAGGGCGGACAGGAGCTGCCAGAATCTTTATCCCCGAATAATGGGTGAGAAGATACTCCTCCAGTAAGCCGGGATCCTGCTGGATATTTGAATAATCCTTTATGAGGTCCGTCATGGAGTTCTTGACGTAAAGATTCAGGCATATTGCCACATCCCCAAACTGCAGGTCAAAATCCAGCAGTGCTATCTTTTTTCCTGTAATAATTGACAGTGCTACCGCCAGATTGGTTGCTACGGTAGTCTTCCCTACCCCGCCCTTTGTAGAAAATACGCTCAGTATTCTGGAATCTATCTTGATCGCCGATGTACCTTGGCTTTTCTGCCTCCTGCTCATATCCAGGTTATATACATGCCTGATGGCTTTGACCAGTTCGTTCACCCCGAAGGGCTTCACTACATAATCCCTGGCTCCTGCCAGCATCGCCCTTCTCAAATATTCCCCTTCACCCTGTATGGACATAATTATTATTGATGCTTCCGCACCCTCTTCATTAATTATTTGTGTAGCTTTAATCCCATCCAGCAAAGGCATGTTGATGTCCATCAGCACAATATCAGGCTTCTTGCTTCTTACAACCTCTATTGCTTCCTCTCCGTTTTCAGCCTCGCCAACGATTTCAATATCCTTTTCAAAGCTGATAATAGACGCAATATTGTCCCTGGTCTGTTCGGAATCATCAACAATTACAACTTTTATCCTGTTTGCCATTAATTCACCCTCCCTTTGGGCAATACCATATCATCCTTGATAACACCATTGGCCTGAATAGTGCTGTTATCCGCTGCCGGCTTCAAAGCAAGTCTCAAAACACCGCTTTCATCAGCAAGAACAAGCCTCTCTGCCTCACCCGGAGTCACAGCCAGAGTCACACTGGCAGGAAGATCCTTGTCTTTTTCCTTAAGGACCTGCATATTCTGTCCTACCCCCAATACCTGAATATTCTGCAGTATGATCTTTGTATATTTGGGATAATATATCTTGCTTCCGCCTATCTCAACATTTGCTTCATCAAAGGTTGCAATAACATCCACATAATCTCCCGGTATCAAAAAATCCCCTACCTCGGTAACCTCATTCACTCCTATTGTTACGGCACGTTTTCCGGCAGGTATTATAAAGGCCATATTGGTCTTTTCATCATTATAAAGCCTGTCCGGAAGTATCAGCTCATCTTTAATAATTCTTTCTTTTGTCAGCCTTCCCACTATCTTGCTCTTGTCGGATATACCCGCTGCAATTTTTGTACCCTTCGGAACCTGCACCTTCACAATCATTTTATCTTCGACTACCGTCCTGGCAGGAATTTCAACGCTTGCCGCATATATTTCAGTATATTCGATTTCTGAATCGCTGCTCAGCCCTGAAATATAGAAATACAGCAGCAGGCATGTAACAAAGGCCATTATAATTGCCAATGCAAGTATTTTTTTATTCAAACCTTCCATTATATAATCCCCCTCTGTCAGGCACTACTCCACCAGCTTTGTGCCGAATAACCCGTATCCTTCGCCGTTCTCGTCAACCTCTCCCTCACCGACTCGTTTTATGAACCTTCCTGTTATCTCGGTGTGCCCCCCTCTTATCACCACATCATCCAAAAAGAATGCTGCAAAGCCTACAATAGTAACCGTACTCCTTCCATGTACATCCAGGGAATCAACGACAGGAACCACTAAAAGCCTGGGACAGTTTGCCTCAAGCTGTGAAAGGTCCTCACCATGCTCATTGGGGTCGGAATCAAGTATTGCCTGTATGCCATCCTGGGTAGGCCCCGCCATATTTCCCGGTTCAGTCTCAACTTCATCACCTATTCTGAGCGGCGGATTGGCGTTATATCCATTAATAAGATTATTTCTATATCTGCATGCTCCGTTTCCCCCGAGGGCCAAAGCTCCATAGTTACCGCTGTGCCCTCCCCCGGCTCCTTCCTTCAGGGTGTAAGTCTCTCCATATTCAAACTCCTGCTGCTCTACGGCAAAAGGGTGAATACCTTTAGTTGACACTATAGAACCCGCCGCTGCCGCGGCTCTAACCCCAACATCCGCAGTATACCTGTTAAAGATCCTTGCAAAGTAAAGAGGAACAGTCTTATCGGTTGTCACAGTCACCCTTTTTCTGTCTTCGGATATATCAATATTCAATTCCTCAGGAGGGACACCGTTCAGGCTGGAATACCTATGTGCCTCCTCCAGCATTTTCTCTTCTCCCTCTTCATAGACCGAAACAGCGGCTAAAGCCACAGAATCAACAACATTCTGCAGCCTGCCCTTTTCAAAATAAAGCAGCCCGGCATCTGCGGTCAGGGTCATCAGGCCTATGACAACAATGACCATAAACAGGAGAATTATTGAACTGTTTCCTCTTTTATTACTGAGATAATATCTTAAATTCATATTGATCTCACCTCTTTTACTCTACCCTCATGTAAGTAACAGCTTCCATTTCAAAAGGATTTGAGACAATACTGCTGATAACGGGAGCATAAATTTGCAGCCTGTACTTTACACATACCCTTACATCCTCTCCCGTTATACGGTCATCCTCCTCGGGGTCCAAGATAATTTGCAGCTCGCTTTCATTCAATATACTGACCTTGTCTTCTATATTTGCCTGTATCTCAGCGTCTGTCCTTCCTATGGCCGCCAGCCTTGCCCCCTCCCTTGACGCATGGGTTATAAGAAGGTAGGAGCCAAATATCCTGGAAAACTCAAACATACCCAGAAAAAGCAGTATGATAATAGGCAATATCAGAGCCATCTCCACCATTGATTGGCCTTTTTTATCAAGCTTCATGACCTGCCTCCTTTCATAAATCGCAAATTATAGAAAGATTGACCCCGCCCGGTAAAAGGCAGGGTCTGTGATCTCTGCTGTCATTTCTTGCTAAAATACTTTATTTAGAGTCTATGGAGTAAGTGCTTCTGTTATTTGATCGAATTGAAGTCCTATTTCGTCACCCATTAACCCCAGGGCACCCATGACTACTATTGCAACCAGGCCGATAATTAATGCATACTCCACCATACCCTGTCCTTTTTTGTCCTTAAGTGTTTCTTTTATGTCATACCAGAAATTGTAAAGCCTCATCAACATTTGAACGACCTCCTTTACATGAATTTTTCTGTGTCTTTATTCTACTCATAATTATAACCTGACGCCATCCGACATATTATTCATTTTTCACTGCGGCACAATTGCCCACGGTATGAGTACTATTGCTTATGCTGAATATTTATACAAGTACTATTAATAAATAAAAGTACTATGAGATTTCATAGTACTTTTTGACGATATCATTATAGGCAATATGTCCATTGAATAGGCTATCAGTCTTAGATAGTCCCATTTCGCACAAGGCACGCAGAAATGATTCTAAAGCTTCTCCTTAAAGGCTTTCAGCAGCCTAAGGTAATGATTTGCTTCTCTCAGAACATGATCTGCCAGCAACGGGGGTATCACCGACTTGATTCTGCACTTCAATATCCCCTCGGTGCCCTGTTCCTTGAAGTTCCTAAGTCCTATAACATCCTTAATGCTCTCCCCCGTAACCTCCAGAAGAAGCTCCGGATTATCGGCGGCTTTTTCAGTCTTTTCCAGCAGACGGTCAAATTCCTTGGCAAAAGTATCGGCAGCATCGAACAGCTTCTCCTCTTCAGGATCCAGGTATCCCCTGATGAACTTGCTGTGCTCTCCCATGATATGATTCCAGTTGATCTCCTGTTGAATTATTTCCTTTACGCTGTCGATACCATCTCTCTTCTCCAGCTTTTCAAGCAGCATTATATAATACTCCGCCTCTTCTATTACATGCTCCAGCATTGTAGGATAGGTGTAGCTGAATGCCCTGCACTCCGATACATTCTTCAGGAGCTTTTTCTTAAAGGCAACGGCAGCTTTGGTCATTGCCATTGCTTTTCTGTTAAGTACCGATATCTCTTTTTGAAGCCCTTCAATGCTTCTGCCCTTACTTGAACCTCTCAGTTCAAGCTCTCTTCTTGTAAGATCAGTATTTATCGGAATGCCTGTCAAGAACTGAGTTGCCCTTTCCGCATCCAGAGTATAGTCAGTAACCAGCTCATCCGAGGCAAGCACTTCATGGCTTACAGCCCTGTCCGCCAAGTCAATGGCCTCAGACAGCAGCTGCTCGGTACTGTTCTTCATAAACACCAATTGGCTCGCAACCCCCCGGTCCCTTGGAGGCAGTGAAGCCGCTGCAAAAATCTCATGTTCCTTTACTATTCTTAAAAAAAACAGATTCGTTTCCAGTGAATGTCTGATATATTCCTTGTCTGATAACACAATATCCCCTCTTTTCATTGCTATGGCCCTGCATTGCAGTATCATTACCATAGTATTCCGGAGAGGATATATGTGTTACTTGTGTATAGGCAGCTTGATTGTAAAAACGCTTCCGACTCCCTTGGTGCTTCTTACCAGAAGCTCCCCGCCGTGTTTGTTCGTAATAATATCATAAGAAATACTTAAACCTAATCCGACACCTTGCCCTACCGACTTGGTTGTATAAAACGGATCAAAGATTTTATGCATGTTCTCTTCAGCAATTCCTTCTCCATTATCTTCAATACAGCAGTAAACGAATTTATCATCATAGCCGGTGGATATCTTAATCTTTCCCATTTCCCCTGAATCTTTGGATTTTATTGCATGAACTGCATTAACAATAAGATTCAAGAGTACTTGATTAATCTGACCTCCGTTTGCGTGAATCATAGGAATATCTCCCAGGTCCTTTTCCACAACCGCATAGTACCTGATTTCATTCTGAGCCACAGTCAAAGTATTGTTTATCCCTTCGTTCAAATCACATTCATCAAATTCGTTCTGCTGATCGACCCGTGAAAATAATCTTAAACCCATTATGATTTTGGCTATTCTCTCTAGCCCTTCGCTGGTATCCCTAAACAAATCTTCCATATCTTCCGTAATGAAATGTATCTTTTCCGCCTTCTCAACTTCAATAATATTCATTAACTTGGATTCAACATTCTGATTACCTGAATTCAGCTCTTCGTTCCTTAATTCCTTATATGCATCCAAGATTCTTTTGTATTTCCTTACATAATTCTTCAGTGTATCAAAATTACTCATTACAAAACCCAAAGGATTGTTTATTTCATGAGCCACCCCAGCCGCCAATTGGCCTATTCCTGCCATCTTCTCCTGCTGTATCAGCTGGTTTTGAGTCATTGTAAGCTCTTCAAGTATTTCCTGAAGCTCCTGATTGCTGTTTCTTAATTCCTCCTGCAGCTGCTTAAGCTCTGTAATATCATCAATGATTACTAATGTATGGGGTTCACCTTCTATTATTACAGGCACAGAATTAAACCTCAGCCATGAAGAACCCATATATTGAATCTCCGTATTAATTATTGCCTTCTTTAAACTGCATGCTTTTTTTATTATTGCATTAAGCCCGCATTTTTGGCATTCCTCTTTATCACTGCAGTTATTGCTGCAGTCGCATCCATAAGGGCAGCTAAAAATTTCTCCGATCTTTTTATAAGTAATTTGTGTAAAGGGATCCTTTCCTGCAATATCATAAATTGCATCATTCACTTTTTTCACTGCTGCATTCTGATCCAAGAGCATCATACCGACAGGTGCGGCATTAAACATGGCGGCAAGATTCTCCTGCTCGCGAATAATTTCATCCTCCGCCCGTTTTATCAATGTGATGTCTCTAAATACCAAAATAGCTCCGGTAAATCCTTTATTCCCCATCAATATCGGAGCACAGTTTGCAGATACATATCTTTCGGTACAATCCCTTGAAACCAATATTGCATTGCTTTTGAGCCCGGTGGGTGTGCCCTCCCTTATTACTTTGTCAAAAATATTCTCCATCGGTATTCTGCTTGTTTTGTCTATTATATGAAAAACCTTATTAATGGAATTCCCCAAAGCCTCATGCTGGCTCCAGCCCGTATATGACTGGGCTACTTTATTGAGCATGATTATTATGCCTTCCTTATCGGTAATAATTACACCGTCACCAATACTGTCAAGGGTTAAATTGAGACGTTTATTTTCTGCATAGTATTTCTCCATCATTTTCTTACGGCTATTGCATACTGCTGCTTCTTTAAGTACGCGGCATACCGACAAATGCAAACGGGCAAAATCGTTTTTAATGATATAATCGCTGCATCCTTTCTCTATTGCTTCCAGCATATCTTTTTCTTCCCTGCAGTCTGATAATATTATAATCGGAAGTTCATATCCAATCTCTGAAAGCAATGGCATAACATCCAAAAAACTCAATTGGCCAACAGCATAATCACTGATAATCAAATGCCATTTCCGCATTCCCATTTCATTGCACAATTCCGCATAATCGGCAACTCTCACTGAAAATATGTAAAAGCCCCATCTCTTTATTTCTTCTTTGATTTCTCTCGTATATTCCTCAGAGTCTGAAATAAACAAGACATTGATTGGTTGATCCACTGTATATCCTTCTTCCTCAACGGTTTTCCGTTCAAAATATTTATTAAGCCTTAGCCGGTATTCTAAACTCGAAATCCATACCTTCATTTTGCTTCCGGGTAACCATATTGCAGCCTATGCTCCTGCTGACCATATCTATAAATGATATCAATAATTTAATTGTAATGCTGTTCATAAAATCGGATTGAAGGCACTTGTCAATTTTGAGAGTAGTCACAAATATAATCAAAGTATCATCTTTAACGTCTATAGATAAATCCAATCCTTTTTCCTCAACATATGGGTGCAGTTTTTCAAGCAGGGTCGATATAATATAATATATCAGAGTGTAATTCCCTCTTAGTCTGGCGGAAACATCAAGCTTATTATTAATATTCACCCAGCTCTGCAGTTCCTTCTCAGTCAGCCACTTATTCAAATCAGATTCCAGCTTGTCCGTTTGAAAGTCTGTGGTACTGGTCGGAAACACCTTCAAATACTCATGATACAGATTCTCAATAAACCGGATTGAATCTGATTTCTCCGAAATGTCACTGCTGCCAGCCTGCTCTTTGACTGTACCGATTACATACTTGCTGATTTCTTTTAGATTTTCCAAATCATTTTTATTCTGTAAAAATTTTTCATCTGTTGATTTCAAAATATTCGCATACATGACATTTCTTTTTTCCAAGGCTTCTTTCTGCTTTTTATTCTCCTGCAAAAAATTATAGTATTCTACGGCCTGCCTTATAATAATTTTGAATTCTTCTTCCATATCCCAGGGTTTTGTTATGAACTTGAATATATCTACCTGGTTTATTGTGGCCAAAACCTGCTGCAGCTGAGTGTATCCTGTTAATACTATCTTTACAGTATCAGGGTACTTCTCTTTTATTGTTTTTAATAATTTTAAGCCATCCATTTCGGGCATTCTCATATCTGATACAATAACGCTTATTTCGTTCTCTTCCATAATTGCCAATGCCTTCTGTCCGCCAGTGGCAAAAAAGGATTTGTATTCTTCGTCTATCAGACCTCTTCTAAGGGAACTGAGCACATTAATATCATCATCAACAAATAATACTGAATTCTTTTTCATTATTCTCCCCCCGAAATACTACTAATTTTATTATACTACATCAATTGAATTCTTCTACCATATATTCATATGAAACTTCTCCGACAGCCCTTAGGACTTCAGAGCCTGCTCTATAGTACTTATCAAGGCTTTATTATCCCACGGCTTAAAAAGGTAAAGCATTGCCAGGTCATTCTCCAAAGCGCTTACTATCAGCTTTTCTTCCGCATACCCGCTTAAAATCAATCTGATTGTAGAAGGATATTTCTGTTTTACTCTCTGGAGCAGCTCATAACCGTCCATAGCCGGCATCCTCATATCCGCAACGATCAGGTCGACTTTCACTTCTTCAAGTATTTTTAACGCTTCTTCTCCGCTGCTGACTGCATATATGGTATAATCAGTGTCAAGAAATAATCTTTTGATTGCCATCAAAATCTGCTTTTCATCATCTACAAACAACAAAGTCTTACTCATTCCTTAGGCCTCCCAGAAAGACATCAACAATGTGAGGATCGTACAATTTGTTTTTTCCCATTCGTAAAATATTGCAGGCTACTTCCCCGCTCAATTTACTTCTGTAAACTCTGTCACAGGTAAGTGCGTCATAGGCATCCGCTACTGAAATGATTCTGGCCTCAAGCCTTATTTCAGAACCTGTCATGCCATTTGGATACCCTCCGCCATCCACATGCTCATGATGTTGGGAAATAATCTCGGAAACTTCTTTCAGGCTGCCGATCTCCTTGATTATTTCAGCTCCGATAATAGGATGGCGTTTTATTTCATTGTATTCATCCTCATTCAATCTGTCCGGTTTATCCAGTATATTGTCTTTTATGCCGACTTTTCCTATATCATGAAAATAAGAGGCATACTCTATGTTCTGTTTTTGCTGCTCATTTAAATCCAAAATATCGGCTATTTTCAGAGCATATCCGGCTACCCTCTCGGAATGATTGAATAAACTTATGTCTTTTGCCTTTATTACATTCGCCAGAGCATTCATTGACTGTCTGTTAAACACTGCTAGCTGCGTTTTCATCCTTTCAATCAAATTTGACCAATTATTACTATAACTTACCGCTGCATTCAGCATTTTCTCCTTCTTATCCTGCTCACAGCGGTATTCTACCGCTCTTTTTATTATTGATCTGATGTCTTCATTATCCCAAGGCTTTGATATATAATAAAAAACATCACCTTCATTGATTAAGGAAATAGCAACTCCAATATCCGAATAACCCGTCATTAAAATCCTTACTGTGCCCGGTGAGATTGTTTTTGAATATTTCAGCAGCTCCAGGCCTGTAATGTCAGGCATTCTCTGATCCGAAACCATAACATCAATTTTATTGCCCTGCAGGATTTTAATGGCTTCTTCAGGTGAATCCGTACTAAGTATGCAATAAGATTCACAATTCAAAATCCGCGTCAATGCTGCTATAATACTCATTTCATCATCTACAATAAGTATTTTGTACCTGTCGTTCATTCCTGTAAATCCCCCCATCTATAATCGCTATATATAAATATAAAAGACATCCGCAATACTTCGGATGTCTCAATTTCCATCCCGGCAGCCTGGCAATCATAGGAATTATATCCGTTAGATCCATAGCTTTGCGGCCTTCCCTTTCGGTAAGTGTGCTATTTTCAAGGACTTATTCGGTTTTAAACCGGATTATTCAGAATTAATGCTGCATGGAAATTTCAACGTAAACTTTGTCCCAATACCTTCAGTACTTTCAACCTCAATATCTCCATTATGCTTGTTCTTAATAATATCATATGATATACTCAGTCCTAAGCCTGTCCCTTCGCCTACAGGCTTAGTTGTAAAGAAGGGATTGAAGATTTGATTGATAATATCCTTAGGAATGCCCGGGCCGTTGTCGATAATTTCACAAACTATGCAGTTATCTTTCTTATAAGTATTAATTGCAATAATCCCCTTCTTCTCCTTTTGGCTGGTCTTTATCGCATAGCTGGCATTCAAAATGATATTCAGAAGTACTTGATTTATTTGACTGGGTATACCGTACAACAACGGTATATCTCCAAGATTTTTATCAATCCTTATATGGTACTTTATCTCATTGGACGCTACCAATAAAGTATTCTCTATCGTAAGATTCAAATCAAATTCCTCATATTCCGCCTCTTGTTCCGTCCTGGAGAAAACTCTCAATCCTTTGACTATTTTATTGATTCGCTCTAATCCTTCAACGGATTCTTCCAATAAATCAAATATGTCTTGATTCAGATAATTGATTTTATAATTCTTTTCAAGTTCATCAATATATTGTATCTGTGCTGCCAAATCTGCAGCACTGCCGTTTCTGATGCTTTCTTTCAGCTGATTGCCGGCTTTTACTATTTCGCTGTATCTTCTGACATACTTTGTGAGAGTGTTGAAATTACTTATTATGAATCCCAGGGGATTATTGATCTCATGAGCCACCCCAGCCGCCAATTGGCCGATTCCTGCCATTTTTTCCTGTTGTATCAAGGACTTTTGTGTAGACTCCAATTTCTTGACCAATTCGCTTAACTTATTATTCTTATCTTCCAAGGCCTGCTCCATAATCTTTCTTTCTGTAATGTCCTCCTGAACAGCCAGAAAATTTATTATATTACCTTCTTTATCCTTTATAGGTGATATGGATACCAATGCCCAATAAAATTCTCCGTTTTTCTTTTTGTTCAGGAATTCTCCGTGCCATTCTTCTCCCAAGCTGATAGTATGCCACATTTTTCTGTAAATTTCATCAGACTGTATACCGGATTTAAGTATTCTGGGATTCTTGCCCATTATTTCATTTTGAGCATAGCCGGTAAGCTTTTCAAACTTCGCATTAACATATTGTATCTTTCCTTCGGGATCCGTTACAATAACAGCACTTGAGCTTTGTTCAACAGCTTGATGCAGTAACTGTACTTCTTTCTCCACTTCTTTTTTGTGTGTTACATCACGGAATACAAGTACTGCCCCAAGAATATTGCCATCACTGTCCCTTATTGGTGCGCCGCTGTCATCAATATGCTTTTCTATCCCATTTTTTGATATAAACACAGTATTCTCTTCAAGCTCTATAATTCTGCCTGTATTAAGCACCTTCCTCACAGGATCCTCGCAGCATTCACCGGTAATTCCGTTTACTATATTAAAAATCTCATATGAGGGCCTGCCGACTGCTTCCTTCATTGTCCATCCGGTAATCTCTTCAGCAATTTTGTTCATTAATGTAATCTTGCCTTCTTTATCTGTTGTAAGCAGGCCATCTCCAATTGAATGCACCGTTACCTTAAAAAGTTCCTTCTCCTTATGCAGTGCTCTTTCTGCATTTTTAATTTCTGTTATGTCTCTCCTGGCACCTACAATTTGTATTACCCTTTCATCCTCTATGATCGGAGAAAGAACCGTATGCCAAGCTCTTTCAGTTGAGTCAAAATTCAATGTTTCTTCATAAGACACTACGGACTTTTCCTTCAGGCAAAGCCTGTAGTCGGCTTCAAGCAAGGCTCCGGTCTTCTCCCCAAATGCTTCCCTTGGGGAACGTCCAATTATCATATCCGCAGTAAGGCCGGTAACTTTCTCATGAGCCTTGCTTAACGAGCGGTATGAAAAGTTTCCCGCGATGTCAACATCTATCAGCATCATGGGATCTTGTGTGGTATTAAAAATCGTTTCATATTCTTTATTCAGTATGTTTAATTTATCCCTTAGCATTTTGGCTTCATGGATATCATAGCAGGAACCCATATAACCGGCAAAGGTCCCATCCTCTTCATAAACAGGGCTTCCGCAGTCAAGAATCCACCGGTATTCACCGCTGTTATGCATAAGACGGTATTCCATCTCAAAAGGCTCTTGCCTGCTGAAGGACTGCATATACTTGTTAAAGCACATATCCAGGTCATCCGGATGCACACCTTTAGCCCATCCGTCTCCCATCTCCCGGTCAATGCTTCGCCCGGTGAACTTCAACCAGCTCCTGTTGAAAAAGTTGCACTTCCCATCAATTCCGGAGCGCCATATGGGATTTGGAAACTGATCTAACATCTTCAGATACTTTTCGGTATTTTTATTAGCCATAATTTATACTCCTAATCAGCATTGTATAATTGATTTATTAGTACTGTGAAAATAACTTCCAACTTGCTATAAATCTAAAATCGCAATAACAGTGATTCAAGCGCAGATTCAACTCTTACTTTCAACGGAAAACTATAGTCGCTTATCCTCCATTTTAACGTAATTGCCCTTAGAATACCCAAAACGATATCTGAAAGATCTTCTCCCGGAAGGTCACTGCATATGCTCCCTTCCCTTTGGCCTTTTTCAATTAGACGAGTCAAAAAACCTGAGCGCAGCATGAATATTTCTCTTACTCTTTTAACAACCAAACTTTCTCCCAATAACGTTTCATAGGAATCCATTATACAAGCCATGACCGGCTCACTCTCAAATAATTCGGCAAAGGATCTAATAAAAAACATTATTCCTTCCTTGGGTGTCATACTGCTGTTTATTATGGTATTCATTATTTTAGAATCATGCCTGGAATAGTAGTCAAGAACTGCCAGGAGAATCTCTTCTTTGTTCTTAAAGTGCTTATACAATGCTCCCTCGACTATACCCTGACTTTTAGCCAGCTCGCGCAAAGACAATCCGTTGATGCCCAATCGGTCAATTATTTCCAGTGCACTGACTATAATGCTGTGCTTCCTGGTCAGATAGGGCTTCATATTATCAACTCCTTTGGTGGGTAATTGACCACCTACTAAAAAATATACGATACACGGCATATTTTGTCAATATTCTATGTTTTTTCCGTTTTTTCGATTTTTTTCGACAATAAGAAACACTCTGCATAGGGAATATGGACTGCAGAGTGTCTTAATATTTAAATAATATGCTTAAAGACTTTCAAGATATTCTATTATTTTTTCAGCTTTGATAGGTTTCATGAAATACTTGTCGATTCCATGCTTTTTCAGTTTAAGAATAAGCTCTTCGTCGTTTAATGCTGAGGTTATTACAATCTTCACTCTTTCTGAAGCCTTAATATTATTTTTGTCTTCAAAACCTCTGATTACAGAAAGAACATCTTCACCATCAAGCAATGGCAGCATAAGATCAAGGCTAATCAAGTCATAGGGAAGGCCTTCCTCGTGAGCCAGCAAAAAGGCATCAACAGCTTCTATGCCATTACTGGCAATATCACATTTACCATATTCGGAAAGAATCTTCAGAAGATAAATACTGCTGTATTTATCATCATCCACAATAAGTATTTTCATACCATTCACCTCTTATAATATAACATTTCCATTTCTACGGGTTTTGGTATAAAATCATTCATACTCGATTTAATAACAACTCTTATCTTAAAGGTTCTCTCTCAATGGTCATCTTTCCTGCTTCAATTTCAGAAAAAAACAGAGGCAGATATATGTCTTTGACATCTGTCTCTGATAAACGCTATTTAATGATTTTCAAGTACTACTTTCTGCTGCCTTAAACTGCTTTTTACATCAATTATTCTCTGATTCCCTGAGCCTCTGTAAGGAAGTCCCAAATCTTTCAGCTCTTCCACATAAGGTCCGTCAATAAGGGTGTCAATGAGCCCAAGAAGCCTGATCCGGCTCTCATACTTGCTTTCCGTAAGCTCTTCATATGTAAAGCCCGTATAGCATATAATATTTATATTGTCTTCCCCAAGCTTTTCTGCAATATCAATGAAGGCCTCCGCCTGAAGGAAGGGCTCTCCTCCTGAGAAGGTAACTCCGTCTATGTATCTGCTTTGCCTGATATCTTCAATAATGAAGTCCGTGTCTACCACATAGCCTCCGTCCATTGCGTGAGTGTCGGGGTTGTGACAGCCTTTGCAGCAATGCTCACAGCCTTGGGAAAATATCACGTATCTGAATCCGGGGCCGTCCACTACGCTTTCCTTTACGATACCGGCCACTCTCAATTCCATAATGAAACCTCCTAATATGAATGCTTCACTCTATCCGCCAATTCTGCCTGTTTGGCATCGTTGAACCTGTCAATAGTGGACAAGTAGCCTGTAATCCTCCTGATTCTTCTTATATCTTCGCTTCCGCACCTTATACAGCTGCTGTCTATTATTCCTGATACGCCGCAGCTTCTGCACTCATCTATTGGGAAGTTGATCCCCGCATAGCCAATATCACACTTTGCCATGTGCTTTATAATCTTTTCAACGGCCTGGAGATTGTCCTTTGGTGAAGAAGGCATCTCTACGTATGAAATATGCCCTGCCGCACACAGCTTATGGAAGGGGGCTTCTTTTTCAATCTTTTCAAATGCGCTTATCTGGTAATTGACCGGGATATGGAAGGAATTGGTATAATATGCCTTGTCGGTAACTCCCTTTATCACTCCGAATTCTTTCCTGTCCTTCTCAATAAACCTTCCGCTGGTTCCTTCCGCAGGGGTAGCATAAGCTACAAAATTCAGGTTATACTCGTTGGAATAGTTGTCTGCGGCTTTTTTAATGCCTTCCACTATCTGATAGCCCAGCTTCCATGTCTCTTCGTCCTCCCCGTGGTGATAGCCCGTAAGCACTGTAAGCGCTTCGGCAAGTCCAATAAAACCTATTGCCAGAGTACCGTTCTTTATTGCTTCTCTTATTTCATCCTGCTCCTTCAGGTTCTCGGAACCCATATAAAGCTTTTGTCCCATCAGAAAGGGCAAATCCTTTACCTTGAGAGACGCGATAACATTGAATCTGTGAATAAGCTGCCTGCTGCACAAATCCAGAATGTTATTCAATTCAGCAAAGAAGGTATCAACGTCCCTTGTTCTCAAAGCCAGCTTGGGCAGGTTTATTGTAACCGGCGCTATATTTCCTCTTCTTGCTGATTTTTCAACTCCGTGCCTGTTTGCAATAACTCTTGAACGGCAGCCCATGTAACTGACCTCATCTCCGAAACGCATGTTAAAGCTGGCATCCATAAAGCTGAAGGTAGGATTCATCCTTCTGGATGCAACCTTCATGGCAAACTGAAACAGGTCATAATTAGGATCTCCGGCATTCATATTTACCCCTTCCTTCAATCTGAATACCAGATTGGGGAATATGGGGCTTTCACCTTTTCCCAAGCCTTTTTCAAAGGCAGTTAAAATCGCACTGGTTACCTTCCTTCCTTCAGGGGTGGTATCTGTGCCAAGATTTACGCTGCTGAAGGGTACCTGGGCTCCCGCCCTGCTGTGCATCGTATTAAGGTTGTATATCAAGCCTTCCATAGCCTGAAATATCTCATCCTCATCAGTATTGGGGCATTGGTTCCTTATTACCTCTCCCATGCTTTTGTCAAAATGAGGGAAGCTCTGTCCTCCGAACATGTCATTCTGATTGCTTTGAAGTATTATTGCAGCCTGTGCAGCTGCAGAGCCTATCCTTTTTGGAGGCCTGATAAATCCGTATCCGGTATTGAAACCGTCTGTCAAAAGCTTTGTCAGATCTATCTGAAGGCAGTTCAGAGTCTTGCCATAGTAATCCAAATCATGTATGTGAATATCACCTGAAATATGCGCCTTGCTCATTTCTTCAGGTATAACGTTGTTAAGATAATAATGCTTGCTGGCTGCCGATGCAATCTGCAGCATCTTTGCGGACGGCGAGTTTCCGACATTGGCATTGTCCCTGCTGGTTTCTATCAGTATATCCTTAACTACGTCCATCAACTCGCTTTTTGTCTCTCTGATCCTGGTTCTCTTGGATCTGTATAATATGTACGCTTTGGCAGTCTTGGCATGCCCTGTCTCAATCAGAACCTTTTCCACAGCGTCCTGTACTGTTTCTACATCAGGAATCTCATCCTTAATGTGCTTATAAAGATAGGATATTACTCTTTCTGTAAGATTCTCTGCGGTCTCGTAGTCTTCTCCCCCTACTTGCCGCGCTGCCTTGAATATTGCACCTGTAATCTTCTCCCTGGTAAAGTCTACCACCCTACCATCTCTTTTGCGTATCTTCGTGAACATTCATCTACCCCCTATCTCTCGTCTATTAATTTATTCAGTTCCTCCAAAAAAATATTTATATCCTTGAATTGTCTGTATACCGATGCAAACCGAACATAAGCAACATCATCTATCTGCTTGAGTTTGCTCATAACCATTTCTCCGATTTTTTTGCTTTCTATCTCTTTATCCATTGAATTGTAAAGCTCTTTTTCGATTTCATCTGCCATCCCTTCAATAGTGGAAACTGAAATAGGCCGCTTCTCGCAGGCTCTTAAAATTCCATTCATCATCTTGCTTCTTTGGTAGGCTTCTCTGCTTCCGTCTTTCTTTACAATAATCAAAGGCATTTCTTCTATTTTTTCATAGGTTGTAAATCTCTTGGAGCATTTTTCGCATTCACGCCTTCTTCTTATTGCCGCTTCCTCAACAGTAGGCCTTGAATCCACCACCTTGCTTTCACTGTAGCCGCAATAAGGGCACTTCACACGGCTTCCTCCCTTCTAGTGCCTCGTGAGACACTGAATTAATATCATGATTATTGTATTAATAATCATTAGTATATGGAAAATCCTGTCGCAATAACAGAGCTTGCAATACTATTTGCATGAGTCTCAATTCCTATTTTTGCACCAATATATTGTACCGTATATTATTATATTATACATGATATAGTAAAATCATCCTTCCCATTTTTCCAAATTTATAAAGTAATATATGTTATCTCCATAATCCTTTTTATATCTCTTCTTGTCATAAAAATGAAAAAAATGGAGACTTCCCATGTCTCCTAACCATCTATAAGAATCACATCAGCGCCGATTTTTTTAATATTTTCCCAACTGACCACTATATCGCTCTCTTTGCTGAACAACCCCAGTATTTTTCCCGTTCCGGGAACTACCAGTGCATCTATCTTTCCCTTCTCCATGTCAATTTCCACATCATATACAACTCCGAGCCTTCTGCCGTCATTTATGTTTATTACGTCCTTCTGCTTGAGTTCCGATATCTTGACCATTCACATCCCTCCCATCATACTTGTTTGCTTATGCTAGTATATAAAGCGGAAACAAAAAATAGAACAAAAACCTCAATTGAACCAAAGCATTCAATTGAGGTTTCTATGAATAGTATCACATCATATGTGTTTTCTCATATGTCCAAGGGCTGTCTTTTCCAGCCGCGAGACCTGGGCCTGGGAGATTCCTATTTCTTCCGCAACTTCCATTTGTGTTCTTCCCTCAAAAAACCTCAGGTTAAGTATAAGCTTTTCCCTGTCGTTGAGCTTTTTCATCGCTTCCTTTAGAGCAATGCTTTCCAGCCAATTATCGTCGGTGTTCCTGTCATCCGATACCTGGTCCATTACATATATTGCATCACCGCTGTCGTGATAAATCGGTTCAAAAAGAGATACCGGGTCTTGAATTGCATCCAGTGCGAATACCACTTCTTCTACCGGAAGCTTAAGCTCATTTGCAATTTCCGATACGGTAGGTTCCTTTGAATTTTTGCCGATAAGCATATCTCTTACCTGAAGAGCTTTATAGGCAATATCTCTCAAGGATCTGCTGACTCTGATGGAGTTATTGTCCCTCAGGTATCTTCTTATTTCTCCAATTATCATGGGTACTGCATAAGTAGAAAATTTGACGTTCTGACCCAGGTCAAAGTTGTCTATTGCTTTAATAAGACCTATACAGCCTACCTGGAAAAGGTCATCAACATATTCCCCTCTGTTGTTAAATCTTTGAATGACGCTTAATACAAGCCTTAGATTTCCTTTTATGAATTCTTCCCTTGAGGATTGGTCCCCCTGCTGCATTTTTTTCAGCAGTTCAACCATTTTATCATTAGAGAGAACGGGCAGTTTTGAAGTATTTACACCGCAGATTTCTACTTTGTTAAGCATAGCACAAGCACACCCTTTTCTTAATGTTGACATATTAATTATTACCATAGGCCAACTTTATTATTCACGGCGTGGCTTGTACCAATTTATTCATTTTACACCATTCTGCTTATCTCCTTCTTAAGCCGCTTTATTATCCTCTTCTCCAGCCTTGATATGTATGACTGCGATATCCCAAGCATATCCGCAACCTCCTTCTGGGTTTTCTCCACCCCGTCATTAAGGCCGAACCTTAATTCCATTATCCTCTTCTCTCTTTCGGACAGCTTTCTCAGGGCAATTTCAAGAAGCTGCTTGTCAATCTCATCTTCAAGATATCTATAGATTATATCATTATCCGTGCCAAGTATATCTGAAAGCAGCAGCTCATTTCCATCCCAGTCAATATTCAGAGGTTCGTCAAAGGATATTTCGGTTTTTGTCCTGTTGTTTCTGCGAAGATACATAAGTATCTCATTTTCTATACAGCGGGAGGCATAAGTTGCAAGCTTTATTTTCTTGTCAGGATCAAAAGTGTTTACAGCCTTAATCAGCCCTATTGTTCCGATGGATACCAAATCCTCAACTCCGACTCCGGTATTCTCAAACTTTCTTGCAATATATACCACAAGCCTGAGATTCCTTTCTATAAGAACGGCCTTGACTACTTCTTCATCACCCTTGAGGCGCGATAAAAGAAAGTTTTCTTCTTCGTTTTCCAGCGGGGGCGGCAGAGCTTCGCTTCCGCCTATATAATGAACCCAAGTTTCTTTATATACTTCAAAAAACTGTATGATTCTGATTATCAGCATACGTTTTATCAAGCTCAATCTTCCGGCTGTCTTTTTCATATCTTAACCTCCATTTTGTATTGATCTGCAAATCCTTGGGCGCATCTCATCTATCCTTCAGCATCTCGGGATGTATCAGGGCGCCGTATTCCCCATCTCCGGAGAGATTTCTCCTGTATATGGCAACTATTATATCGGATTGTATTCTTCTGTCCTTGTCGAATATTATTACCTCGTCAGGCTTGAAGCCCACGAGCATACCGTTCTCTCTGCCCAGTGACCTGAAGGGTATTAATCTGAATCTTGAAGCCCACTTGGAAATGGTCATTATTTCCGCTATTGTATTTAAATCATTTTCCCCCTCTTGTTCAAAAATCCTCTGCACATCATCAGGCAGCAATTCTCTTATTGTATCGTATTCCGTTATCATAACAGGGGTATTCGTTAACGGATCCTTCAGAGAGTTTCCCGTATCTACAAGAGCATCCATGCATAGCTGCTTCCCGTCAAATCGCATCTGCACCTTGAGAATTATTTTTTCTCTTTTTATCCTGTGATGTATGTAGTCCCAGCTGTACCTGATAATAAAATATGCAGCGGCAACAGCCGCAATAAGTATTTTTACGGGAAAATCCCTGATGAAAGAAATCCCGTTGCTGGTCAGGTTCAGGCCGTTTATGAAGTAGAATAAACCAAAGGCGGCCCCTCCGAATATAAAGGAAACAATATAGAAAATACCCGTCAGCTTCAGCAAAAGGTGAAAATATGCCGGAGTGTATGCAACTATCACAATAAGCAGTGAAAAAAGTATTTTCATGTAAAAGGTGAAAAGATACCCGTATCGGGGGAAATACGAAAGTACTGCATAAACCGCTCCCAGCAAAGAAGCAATCAGAAGCTTCACCTTTGAATGCCTGTATCTGGCAAGCCGTGCCGTACTCCACAAAATCAAATAATTCATTATTAAGTTTTCCAGCAATATGATATCCGCATAAACATAAGTTTCCAACTTCATTCCCTTGTCTTTCATATGTTGTATCGCTTATGATAATTATATAAAAAACACCATGAAATACCTGTCATTTTTAGTAGTCGAAATAAATTATATTATCATATTTATCGACAGCAGCCTTCAATGGGCATTGAGTCAATTACAACTAATATATATATTCCAAAGGCAATAAAAAAAGAACCAAAACAAATTGGTTCTTTTGTATCCCGTGCCTGATTTATTTATATCTGTTCCTCAAGAAAGTCGGTATATCAATATCTTCATTACCGTAGTTGGATGTTTTCTGCCCGTCCCCTTTTCCCTCCGGGAGGCCCGCAACTTCGATTCTTCTGTCAAAAATCTTTCCGTCACCTTCTTCAAAGCCCGTTGCAATAACGGTAATCCTGATTTCATCCTGCATGCTCTCATCGATTACAGCACCGAAAATAATATTTGCATCCGGATCTGCCGACTGGAACACAAGATCCGCAGCCTCATTGACTTCAAATATTCCAAGGTCTGCTCCGCCGGTAATATTGAGAAGCACACTTTTTGCCCCTTCAATGCAGGTTTCCAAAAGCGGGCTGTGTATTGCCTGTTTCACTGCCTCGGAACTTCTGTTTTCCCCGTTGGCTTTTCCTATTCCCATATGGGCATAGCCCTTGTTGAGCATAATGGTCTTTACATCTGCGAAGTCAAGATTTACAAGGCCGGGGACGGCAATAAGGTCTGAAATACCCTGAACACCCTGCCTCAAAACATCATCCGCTATCCTGAAGGCCTCCATTATAGACGCTTTCTTATCCACAATCTGAAGCAGCCTGTCATTGGGGATTGTAACAAGAGTATCAACCTTCTCCTTCAACTCCGTCAGGCCTTTTTCGGCTTGCATTTTCCTTACTTTGCCTTCAAAACCGAAAGGCCTTGTGACTACCCCTACAGTAAGTATTCCCAGTTCTCTGGCAATCTGGGCAACCAAAGGCGCAGCTCCTGTGCCGGTGCCGCCACCCATACCTGCAGTAACAAATACCATGTCTGCCCCCTCGAGAACTTTCTTTATATCATCATAACTTTCTTCGGCTGCTCTCTTGCCGATATCCGGATTTGCTCCGGCACCCAGCCCCTTTGTAAGTTTCTCACCGATTTGTATTTTATTTGGAGCCAGCGACATATGTAAAGCCTGTTTATCCGTATTTATGGCATAGAATTCTACTCCCTTTAAGCCTGCATTAATCATTCTATTTACTGCATTGTTTCCGGCTCCGCCAACCCCAACAACCTTAATCTGCGCAATAGAATTAATATCAACATCAAATTCAAGCACAATATACCCTCCCTATCTACAACTATTATATATGCGAAAAATTGTATACCAAATTGATTCATCTTAATAAGTTCAACATATCTCTTGATTTTCCTTTATTTTTTTTAACTTTTATGGTTATTTTTTTTTGTGCCCCATAAGTACATATCTTCTAATTATTGCAAAATTCTGGAACAGCCTGACTCCAAAGGCAAATATCGCCGCGTAGTATATGGGCACTCCAAGCTGGTCCCCTATATATGTAAGTATGGCAGCCAATACTGCATTGCCGAAAAATCCGGACATAAATATCTCAATATTAAAGGTCTTTTCTATACTGGATCTTATTCCCCCGAACACCGAATCCAAAGCCGCAAGAATTGCTACCGACATGTAGCTTGAATATTGAATCGGTATGGTAATCGGCGAAAGTATTCCAATGACAATTCCCACCAAAAGTCCAATAATTGGTATAATCATTATGCTTCACCGCCTTCAGCTTTTCTTTGATACTTCATCTTACCCAGGTTATTACAGCCATTTATGACAAGCTTCTCTACTTTTTGAATCTCCACCTGTATACCGGTATATTCCATGTAAAGCTCTATATAACTATCCGGAGCCAGGGCAGAGGCTTCAAGGGCCTTTGGATCACCTATTGCCCTTATGATAAAAGGAGCTGCATGCCTTTTACCGTCAATATTTATCGTAGGGCCTCCGCATCTTATGTTGGTAGTGGCGGTAACTCTTTCCCCATTTATTGATATTGCTTCCGCTCCTGCCACTCTAAGCTCATTGACTATTTCAAGGATATCTATATCGTGTACCAGGTACCATGCAATGTCTTCCCCCTCAGCAAGCTCCTGCTGGCTGTCATTCAGGGTCATTATGATACCCGGCCCCTGAACGGCATATAAGTCTGCATAATTCCTGGCCTTTTCCAGCTCATTCTGCATGGTTCCAAAGGCACTTCCCGTTTCTTCCACGCTTGTTTTATACTCAACCAATCTCATTGCCTGTTCGCTGATGGACTCCATAAGCAGCTTGTTTTCCATTTCCACATTGCTGATCTCATTCTGCAAATCCAAGAGCTTTGGTATTGTAATGATGCCTTGATAAGTAATATTGGATTTTAACTGAACTGTAACAATAAAGCCAATAATCGCCGCCAGTATGAACAAATAATATATATATGCCTTTCTATTCATATTATCGGGCTTCTCCCTCTTTAACAACTTTTGCATATTTCCTCTCAATAACTCCGTTGTATTTCGAAATCTTAATCAGCTGCTCCTGCGTTATTGTCACTGCTACCCCGCTATTCTCAAGCTTTTCTGCGATCCCTTCCCTCAGCCTCAATGCCGCTTCCAGGGTCTTTGGGTCCCCAATGGCTTTAAACACAAAGGGAGGGGCAAAGGAAACAGTGTTGATATTAATGTGTATTCCGCCTATCTGACGTATTTCCGAAGTGGATATGATTCTTTGCTCATTTATGGAAACTGCTTCGGCACCGGCAGCATTAAGCTCATTTAGAAGCTCCAGAAGCATTGAATATGAAATCAGGGGATAATTCACCTTTTCGCTGAATTTCAAATCATCTACGACAACGGTAATCCCCGGGCCTTCAACATCCTCTATGCCTGCCAATATCCTTGCCTGATCCAGCTCATCCTTCAGTATCTTTGCATACGCACTGCCTTGAGATGCAGTATCTTCAAACTCCTTGATCTTTGATTCATAATCGTTCTTAACATTCTGCAGCTTGACATTTTCTTCTCTGACTTTTTTAAGCTGTGCTGCCAGTTCCCTTGCCCTATATTCAGACACAGGGCCGACTCCCTGCTTTACAGTCCTGAACTGGATAGAAACCATGATACCCAGCACCAGACATACAATTGCCACTGCAATTTGATACTTAATATTTTTCATTCTCCGGTCCTCCTATTATCCCCACAATTCATTGCTCCGGTTTAAAAACAGGATTGCCATTATGGCTCATCTCTATAGTTCCTTTAAGATTCTGCTTCATTACATCTTCAATTACCGACCTGGCAAAATTAATCTTGTAGTCCATATCATCGGCTGAACCCAGATTTGCTTTTATGCCTTCCTTGATTATCAGCCTGATATTTGATAAGTCCGAGATATCAATTTCTGAAACCAGATTCAGCATTCCGGCATTCTTTATCACCTTGATAAGCTGAGTAGTCGTTAAAAACTGTTCTTCATCTTTTACATTCAGAAATTCTCCGACCTTGAAGGTCTCAAACTGCAATCCCTTAACCAGCGGTAAATCGGTACGCTTTATTGCAGGGTTGATTTCCAGTATCATGCCTTCCTCGTCGATGTTGAGATAAGATCCTACATAAGGTACATAAGCCATAATATCTCTTTCTATTATATCAATAACAACCTTATCTGGAAGAACTCTATTAATCTTAATCATTTTGACGTAAGAATTCTGAAAAATACTCTTCATTGAGTTTCTCTTATTTATTCTGAATATATTCTCACCGTAATATATTGATGAAAGCTTTATTATTTCTTCTCTTGTTACGTTATTATTCCCATTTACAACCAGATACTTTATCTGAAAAAAGCTGGAAGACAGAAAAAACGCGGTAAATATGCAGATTATGAATAATAAAACCACATATTTGAATCTTCCCCTCATGTTTTCACTCCTAAAATTACAATATGTGCTTGTCCCAAGAAAACTTAAAAATTAACACTGCATGCATTTACGGATGCATACAGGTTAATATTGAAAATGCTATACTCTGTGTATGTCAGCACCTAATTTTGCCAGTTTATTTTCTAGTTTATCATATCCTCTGTCTATATGCAATTTAACATTGTCCACTACAGTAGTCC
Source organism: Clostridia bacterium (assembly GCA_017994115.1). Classification (GTDB taxonomy): domain Bacteria; phylum Bacillota; class Clostridia; order Lutisporales; family Lutisporaceae; genus BRH-c25. The sequence continues at coordinate 41,534 of JAGOLK010000003.1, forward strand.
CTTCTGCTGCAAGCCCCGCAAGCACCAATGCGGCTCCGCCCCTCAAATCGCCGGCTTTAACCTCGGTGCCGGTAAGCTTTTTTACCCCCCTTACAACGGCAGTCCTTCCGTCCACCTTTATATTTGCTCCCATTTTCATAAGCTCTTCAACATGCTTGTATCTGCTTTCAAATACCGTCTCAATGAATATGCTTGTGCCCTTTGCTATTGTCATTACGGCCATCATCTGAGCCTGCATATCCGTTGCAAATCCCGGGTATGGAAGAGTCTTTATCACCTCAACCGCCTTTGGTTTTTTGCTGCACGTTATTTGAATGCTGTTCTGATACTCGGTAATACTGCATCCGCTTTCCGAAAGCTTTGACGATACCAATTTCAAATGATCAATTATTACGTCATTTAAAACAATATTTCCACCCGTTATGGCGGCAGCTGCCATAAGTGTTCCTGCAACTATCCTGTCAGGTATGACGGTATGTTCCACGTCGTGAAATTCCTTTACCCCCTCAATCTTCACAGTACTGGTTCCCGCTCCTGATATCCTGGCTCCCATTCCGTTGAGAAAATTTTGCAGGTCAACAATCTCCGGCTCCTTGGCAGCATTCTGTATTATAGTTACCCCTTCGGCTGTTGTAGCCGCAAGCATTATGTTTTCAGTGGCGCCTACACTTGGGTAATCCAGGTTTATCTCCACACCTTTAAGCCTGTCGCACTCACAGTTAATATATCCGTGAGCTTCCGTGATTTTAGTGCCCATTCTCCTTAGGCCCGACAAATGAATATCAATGGGGCGCGGCCCTATTTCGCAGCCTCCGGGGTAACTGATTTTTACATGCCCGTGACGTGCAAGCATTGCTCCCATTAGAATAATTGAGGATCTCATTTCCCGTACCGGTTTTTCCGGTATAATAGTATTCAACTGGCTATTGGATTTTACGACTAATGTATTGTTCTCAAAAAAACACCTGCAGCCTATTGTCCGAAGAAGTCCGATCAGCAAATCAACGTCCTTAAGCTCCGGAACATTATGGATAACCGATTCTTTCCCACTTATTATGGTAGCGGCAAGTACGGGCAAAATAGAGTTCTTGGATCCGTCGACCCTTACATCTCCTTCAAGTCTGCGCCCGCCGATTATCACGTATTTATCCATCAACGATTTACACCCCCGGGAAGCCATTATTCTTCAATCATATTAATATATTATGCTTCACTTCCCAAGGTGTTACTGCAATTGCAACGGGCCAGGCAGTATCAAGCCTTGCAAATGCTAGGCTTTCTTATTTTGAACAAGCCTTTCGGCAGCTTTTGCTATTGAATAAGCCGCATCAGTTCTGCCCAGTTTCTTGCTTTTTGCTGCCATTTGACTTACTTTTTCCGGCTTGTTCAACATGCCTGCAATCTCATTATACAGTATATCAGCCTCCAAGTCCCTGTCCTGAATAACAATTGCAGCCCCGTTCTTCTCCAGTGCCCTTGCATTATACTCCTGATGATTGCCGGCAGCATAAGGATAAGGTATCAGTATTGAGGGTTTGCCCAAAGCAGTTATCTCCGACAGGGTGCTGGCTCCGCACCTGCTTATTATTATATCGCTTGCGGCCAGGGCATAGGGCATATTGTAAACGTAGGGCATTACCCTGAGATATCCTATATCCAGAGGGATGTTTTCATTATCGTATTTTTTAAGTATGTCATCATATTGAGTCTCTCCGGTCATATGCAGCATTTGAAAGCTTTTCGACTCAACGCACTTTTTGGCAAGCAGCATCACGCTTTCATTCAGTTTCCTGGCTCCCCTGCTTCCCCCGACAACAAGAACTACCGGCAGTTCCCGGCTAAAACCAAATTCCTTAAGGCCTTCCTCTTTGCTTACACTCAGTATGGTGCTCCTTATCGGGTTCCCGGTTACAATCACCTTGTCCTTCCTGGGAAAGTACTCTTTAGCTTCCGGAAAATTGACTGCAATAATGTCAACAAGCCTTGCCAGAATCTTATTGGTGATTCCCGGGAAGGCGTTTTGTTCATGTATCAGGGTCGGTATACCCATAAGTGCGGCAGCAAGCAGCACCGAACCGCTTACATATCCCCCGGTGCCAATTACTATATCCGGCCTGAAATCCTTTATTATCTTAGATACCTTAAAAAGGCCGGTGAAGGATTCCGCCACCGCTGTGACATTCCCAAAGCTGAATTTCCGCAGGAAGCCTCTTACCTTTATTTTTACCAGCTTAAAGCCTTCCTTGGGAACAATGCTGCTTTCCAATCCCCTATCGGTTCCTATGAACAGTATTTCAGAATCAGTATACAGATTTTTAATTTCTTTGGCGATGGAAACTGCAGGATATATATGTCCCCCCGTACCACCCCCGGAAAGTATGGCTCTCATTGGATTCAACTCCTGCCTGTTTTGACTGTTTTTGAGATATTCAATAAAATTCCCATGTTCACCATAACAAACAGCAGCGACGATCCTCCCGAACTGATAAAGGGAAGCGAAATCCCCGTAGTAGGTATGGATACTGTCGCCACAGCTATGTTAAGAGTAGCCTGTATTGCTATCATACATGTAATTCCGGTGGCAAGCAGGCAACCGAAGGTATCGGGACAGGCCAAAGCTATCCTCAAACCCCTCCATATAAGCATGAGAAACAATATCACTATTGTTGCGGTTCCTATGAATCCCAGTTCCTCCCCGATAATTGCAAATATGAAGTCATTTTGCGGCTCCGGTATGTAAAAAAACTTCTGACGGCTGTTTCCAAGCCCCAATCCGAATATTCCCCCCGAGCCGAGGGCATAAAGGGACTGTATTGCCTGATAACCTTTATTCAGCGGATCAGCCCAGGGATTCATATAAGAGGTGACCCGCGCCAGCATATAAGGCTTTTTCATAATTATATAGCCTACTGCCGGCAGGACTGGTATCAGCCAGCCTATCAGGTAAATGATTTTCGTCCCTGCTGCAAAAAGCATTGCAAAGGTTATCATCAAAATGCTTCCCGCCATACTCAAGTTTGGTTCAAGTATTATCAGCACAAAATATATGGCCGCCAAAATCACGTATGGCAGGACTCCATGCTTGAAGCTCCTGATTTTCTCCTTCTTATTGCTTATGCTTTTTGCCATGAAAATAATCAGTGCAAACTTTGCAAACTCAGAGGGCTGCATCGTCTGTGACCCGATCTTTATCCACCTGGTGGCTTCATTGGCGGTGTATCCGATTCCGGGTATGAATACTGCGATTAAGAGGGCTATGCTCAATAGCACCAGCGGGCCGGCAAATCTCCCCAGAATCCTGTAATCAAACCTGCTCATAAACATCATAGCCAGGATGCCTAATATGGCAAAAAAACCTTGAGACTTCAGATAGTGGTACCTGTCGTTATACTTCATAAAGGAGGAAATTGAACTGGCGGAAAAAACCATAGCCACACCTATAGCCAATAATATCAATACCGTTATCAGTAGTGTAAAGTCAATATTGTTCTTACTCCTTGCAGGCATCAAAAGCCCTCCCCAAAATATAGTCTATAGGCTTCGGGACTGCCTTCGAAGCCCTTAGTGACGGATAACACGGGATACACGGCTGTTTCACTGAACTCACGGAGGATTTATATATTTTCCCGCCGTGCTTTTGGTGGATTTCAGTGTTTTCAGCGTTACTGGTGACCTCGAAGCCCTGCCCTAATTCTCGCGTCTCGCGTCTCGCGTCTCGCGTCTCGTGTCTAGTGTCCGAAGTTCCCTTACATATTCCTTAAAGAGCCTGCCTCTTTCCTCATAATTGCTGAACATATCCCAACTGGCGCAGGCCGGCGAAAGCAGCACGCAGTCGCCCGGTTCAGCAAGTGAATGGCATTTCATCACAGCCTCCCTCAGGTCCCTGGCTTTATGCGTATTCATAAACCCATGCCTATGGGCTGTTTCCTCCAGCTTATCGGCAGTTTTTCCTATCAGCACCATATGCCTGACCACATCCCCAAAGGCCTCGATGAAGTCATCATATTCGCTTCCTTTGTCATAGCCCCCTGCTATTATTATTGTAGGCCGCTTCATTGCCTCAACGGCCTTGATGGAAGCATCTGTGTTGGTACCTTTTGAATCATTATAATAAATTACTCCGTCAAGTTCCTCAACATATTCTATCCTGTGTTCAACACCCCTGAAGCTTTCCAGGGTATCGGCAATTACTGAAGGGGCCACCCCCGCGCAATATGCCATGAGAGCTGCAGCTAAAGCGTTTTCCAAATTGTGGTTTCCGGGTATATAGATTTTATCCTTGTGTATTATTGTTTCTTTATTATCCGCCTTGATTACTATATAATCTTTTTCCATATATACCCCCTGGGGCACCTCTTTCTTTCTGCTGAAAAAAAACACCTTGCTTTTTGGCCTGTCTGCCAGCTTGGAAGTCTCCGGGTCATCCAGATTCAGTATGGTATAATCCTTTTCATCCTGGTTTGCAAAAACCCTGCATTTGGCATCTATATAGTTTTCCATGTTTTTATGCCTATCCAAATGGTCGGGTGTAATATTCAATATTGCAGAAATATTCGGCTTAAAGGCAATCGTGGATTCCAACTGGAAGCTGCTTACCTCCAGCACAAAAATATCCGGCCTCCTAGCTTTATCCACCTCATTTATCATAGCAGAACCGATATTGCCGGCAACATAGGTCTTCCTCCCGCTTGCCCGCATTATTTCCCCAAGAAGGGACGTAGTAGTAGTCTTGCCATTTGTTCCGGTTATTGCAGCAATGGGTGTGTTTGTCAGGCGGAAGGACAGCTCAATCTCACTTATGACTTCTTTGCCCATAGCCTTTGCCCTCTGCACCGGCGGAATATCCAAAGGAACACCGGGGCTTATAACAACAAAATCGCAATCCTCAGCCAGCCTTGCCGGATGTCCCCCGGCCACCAGCTTTATGGGCAGTTCCTGGATTTCCGAGATTACCTCTTTAAGCTCCTCAACCTTTTTGAAATCATTTAATACAATATCCGCACCCAACCGGCTCAACTGTTTAACAACAGGTACTCCCGTAACCGCAGCCCCTATAACCAGAACCTTTTTCCCCTTTATCTGCATAAGTATTTTCCTCCGCGATACTTTTTACTCGTAACCCTTCCCCAGAGCCTTACCCTAACCCTCGCAACCCCGTAGCCCCGAAACCTCGAAACCTGATTAAGATAATCCCAATATTCCTATCAAGCTTAATATTATTGAAGATATAATGAAAACCGCTACTATTTTCGATTCCGCCCAGCCGCTTAGTTCAAAATGATGGTGCAGGGGCGCCATTTTAAAGAACCTTTTCCCTCCGGTCATCTTGAAATAAGCCACCTGTATTATTACCGACAGCCCTTCCAGAACATAAATCGCACCTATTATGAGAATGAATAAGGGAAGCCTGGTTATGACAGCAAGAGAAGCTATAGCTCCTCCCAAGGCTAATGAACCTGTATCTCCCATAAATACCTGTGCAGGATGAGAATTAAATCTTAGAAATCCAAGCAGTGCACCTATCATAGCCCCCGAAAACACCAGCAGTCCGGTATTTTTTGAAGTCAGTGCTATTACCGAGAAAAATCCAAGCACCACAACTGTGGTTCCCCCTGCCAGGCCGTCCAGGCCATCTGTAAGGTTTACGCAATTTACCGTAGATATCAGTACAAAGACTGTAAATGGTATATACAATATTCCCATATCAATAAGCTTTCCCGTAAAAGGTACCAGTACCTCTGTTCCAACCTGTGATATCCCCGAAGCAACAACAGCCATAAAAACAGAAACCAGAAGCTGCAGTATTATCTTCTGATAAGCCTTCAGGCCCAGGGATCTTCTGTTTTTTATCTTAAGAAAATCATCAATAAACCCGATTATACCAAAAAGCATAGTGGTAATAAGCACCAAAAGCATATCCTTATCCTTGGAGAAAGCCAGTGACACAATTACTGCAGGTACTGCAATTATTATACCTCCCATTGCAGGGGTTCCCGTCTTTTTCAAATGGCTCTGAGGCCCGTCATCCCTGACAATCTGCCCGAACTTCATTCTCGTAAGCACAGGTATGAATACCGGCCCTGCAACCAATGCCAGTACAAAAGCAGAGATTATGCTTATGATATATATATCATATTCACCGGATACCAAATTGTACATTAAAGCTTATCCCCTCTCGCGTAAATAGTCAACTATGTATTCCATTTTCATTCCCCTGGAGCCTTTTACAAGGACGGTATCTCCCGGCCTTATTATATAATCAAGGGATGCGGCAGCAGCTTTTATGTCTGAAAAGGCATATACAATGCAGTTCATTCCCGAGGCCGCTGCCCCTCTTTTAATATCTTCGGAGAATTCTCCCACAGCTATTATGGCATCTGCTCCGGAGGAAGCGGCATAGGCTCCTGTTTTGCAGTGTTCCTCAGAAGAAAGATTACCCAGCTCAAGCATGTCCCCCAGTATGCATATGCCCCTGCCTTTCGACTTCATTGTGCGCAATACGTCAATTGCCGCTTTCATGGATTCCGGATTTGCATTATACACATCATTAATGAGCTTTACCCCGCTGCCGAGAACTATGATTTCCATACGCATTTCCGACGGTTTGAAGCTATCCAATCCCTTTTGTATTTCCTCTGCCTTCATGCCAAAAAGCCTTGCAACGGCAATGGCGGACAAGGCATTATATACATTATGTATTCCCGGAAGCAAGACTCTAAAATTCGACTGTCCATCCAAATCCACTGAGAATTCTATTCCAGCTTCACCCTTTTCCTCTATCCCATAGGCGAATAAATCATTGCCTTTTTTCAGGCCATACTTAATAACCCTGAACTTATCCGAACAGAAGTCACGGAGCATGTCGTTATCTCCGTTAATAACAGCTGTGCTGTCACTATTAAAATATGAAAACATCTCCAGCTTTGCTCTCAGTATGTTCTCCCTTGAACCTAACTTCTCGATATGGGTAAGGCCTACATTGGAAATTACTCCAATACCGGGCCTTGCGATATCCGACAGCAGGCTGATTTCTCCGAGGCTGCTCATTCCCATCTCCAGAACCGCAATCTGATGGCTGTATTGAAGCTTGAGAAGCGTCAGGGGCAAACCGATGGCATTGTTTAAATTTCCTTCCGTCTTTAATACATTGAATCTTTGGGTCAGCACCGATGCTATCATGTCCTTGGTTGTCGTTTTCCCTGAGCTGCCGGTTATTGCCACAATTGGTATATTGAACTTGCTTCTGTAGTAAGCTGCAATGTCCTGCAGAGCTTTCAGAGTGTCTTCCACCAGTATGTACGGTATTTTGCATCTCTCCGGCAGCCTTTGGGTTACTGCCAATACCGCGCCCTTTTCAATGGCCATGTCGATAAAATCGTGGCCGTCAAAGTTCTCACCCTTAAGCGCAATAAACATATCCCCGGGATTTATTTTTCTGCTGTCAATGCTTACACCCGAGATCTCAGATTCTTCTTCAAAATTCATGAGTACTCCATGTGCAGCTCTTGCTATTTCCCCCATACTTAAGGCTTCCATCATACTTCCTCCCTCAGAAGCTCCTCTACAATATCTCTCTCATCAAAGGGAATAGTCCTGTCTCTCAATATCTGATAAGTCTCATGCCCCTTTCCTGCCAGCAAAACTATATCGTCGGGTTTCGCCGTGGCAAGAGCAAATTTTATTGCATCTCTTCTGTTTTCTATACAAATATAGTCACAACCTGTGGATTTTATTCCAGCTTCTATCTGCATGATTATATCCATGGGCTCTTCCGTTCTTGGATTATCCGAAGTAATTATGCAGTAATCCGACATCCTTCCGGCGATATTTCCCATTATGGGCCTCTTCTCCTTGTCCCTGTCTCCGCCGCAGCCGAACAGGGTTATTATTCTGCCCCTGGCATACTCTTTCACTGAAGCCAGGATGTTCTGAAGCCCGTCGGGAGTGTGGGCATAATCAATAATTACCGTATAAGGCGTATTTGTCTTTATAATCTCCGACCTGCCCGGAACATTATCGACTTTGCTCAGCCCTTCCCGGATTACGTCCCTGTCCAGCCCCTCCGCATATGCTGCCGAGGCTGCAGCCAAGGCATTGTATACGCTGAACTTTCCGGGTATATTGATGCTCAGTTCTGCCTCATATTCGGGAGTAATAACAGTAAAACCCACTCCTTTTGAAGTAATGTCAATATTTTTTGCCATTATGTCCGCCGCATTGTCAATACCGTAGGTAATCAGCTTTGTCCCATGGTTCTTCAGCTCGTCGGCTATTATTTTTCCATGCTCATCATCAATATTTATTATACTTGTACCGCTTACCATATAAAAAAGCTTTTTCTTTGCATTTCCGTAATTTTCAATGGTTTTATGAAAATCCAAATGATCCTGGGTCAGATTTGTGAATACTCCTATTCTGAAATTGCAGCCTTCCACCCTTCCAAGCTCCAATGAATGGGAGGATACCTCCATTACAGCATAATCGACATCGCTGTCCGCCATCTCCCTGAAAAGGCACTGGAGATCCAAGGCTTCAGGCGTAGTCCTTGAAGAAATATATATCTTATCGCCGATCTGGGTTGAAATTGTACCCAGAAGCCCAATTTTTTGCTTGTTTGCTTCCATTATTGATTTTATCAGATACGTGGTGGTGGTTTTTCCGTTGGTTCCCGTTATACCTATCAGCTTAAGCTTTTGTGAGGGATTTCCGTAGAAATTGGATGCAAGCATCGGCATAACAGCCCTTGAGTTTTCCACCTTTACCACCGCCGCTCCCGGAACTTCGACGTCCTTCTCCACAATAAAAGCGGCAGCCCCCTTCTGCAGCGCATCATTTATATAACTGTGCCCGTCATACTTATAGCCGCTGACACAGATAAACAGGTCACCCTTCTTTGCCTTTCTGGAATCATATATTATTCCGTTTATTTCTATATTCAAATCCCCTTTGAAAGATACAGTATCAACACCTGTTAACAATTCCTCCAGCTTCATATTTATCCTCCTTCATATACAGCTATTGTTGACATGTTTTGGCATCTATATGCTGAATGCGTAATCATCAGTTGTAAATCACTTTATTATTATCCATCACATTTTACAAAAAGGCAACCAAAATTAAAGGGTTTCTTTAATTTCGTTGCCTGGCAATAAAACCTCAGATATATGCTTAATACATAATGCTATTACTTCATTGTACGGGTTTAGCATTCAAAATTACAATAGACCCTTCATTCATATCTGCTCCGGGCTTCGGAGTCTGATCAACTATTGTTGATTCCATGTTATGCTCAAATTCTGCTTCCACACTGTATTTGAGCTTGCTCTTTTCAAGTTCCTTTATGGCATTCTTAAGGGCCATGTTTCTTACTTCCGGCACCTTTACAAGGGGTCTCTGCATAAGCTCCTTTTCTTCTGCAGTATATTGGGGTTTGACATCCATGTATCTCAGAGTGTCATATATTATGCTCCTGGCTACAGGTGCTGCAATTACACCGCCATAGTACTGCCCTGCTCCGGGCTCGTCTATGACCACCAGCACGGAAACTTTTGGGTCGTTGGCAGGAGCAAAACCGCAGAAGGAGGAAACGAATTTGCCTGGTACATATCTTCCCCCTTCGGCCTTTTGGGCTGTACCGGTCTTCCCTGCTACCTTGTAACCCGGAATATAAGAGGATGCTGTAGGTGCTATGGCAAATTCCAGGATCTGCCTCATTGTCGCCGAGGTTTCCCTGGATATTACCTGTCTGACTGCCCGAGGCTGGAATTCATGGACTGTCTTTTCTTCACCGTCAATGACTTTTTTTGCAATTCTGGGCTCCATAAGCATACCGTCGTTGGCAACCGCAGAGAAGGCGGTTATCAATTGAATAGGTGTAACAGATATACCCTGGCCAAAGGAATTATTTGCAAGCTCAACCGGGCCAACCCCGCCCAATTCCCTTACAATACCTCTTGCCTCTCCAGGAAGCTTGATATTTGTGACCGAACCAAAGCCAAAGGCTTTTATGTATTTATAAAGCTTTTCCTTTCCCAGTCTTTGCCCTACCTCTACAAATACCGGATTGCAGGAATTCTTGACAGCCTCCGCAAAGCTCTGGTTTCCGTGAGGCTTATAACTCCTCCAGCATTTCATCTTCTCCCCTGCCACCGTTATATGACCTATGCAGTTGAAATGATCCTCCGGTTTGACCACGTTTTCTTCCAATCCTGCGGAAGAGGTTATCACCTTGAAGGTGGAACCGGGTTCATAGGAATCAGAAATAGCAGGATTTCTCCATATCCTATAGAGTACATCCAGCTGCTCTTTCTCGCTCATGGTGCTCCATTTATCCGCAAGGTCCTCCGGAACCTTCCGGGGATCATTGTTATCAAAATCGGGTTTGGAAGTCATAGCAAGAATGTCCCCTGTCTTAGGATCCATCACTATTGCCGTAACCCGCTTCGCCTTATTCTCAATAAGTGCGTTCTCAACAACCTTCTCAGCGAAATGCTGTATTACTTCATCAATTGTAAGCACAAGATTCAGGCCGTCCTGAGGCTCGTAGTACTTGGTGTCGCTTCCCGGAAGCATCTCTCCATGAGCATCTGTCATTACAATATTCCTTCCGGGAAATCCGTTCAGATACTTTTCATATGTAAGCTCTACCCCATCCTGTCCCTGGTTGTCAGGGTTGGTAAAGCCCAATACATAGGAAGCGAAATTGCTTTGAGGGTAAAATCTCTTACTGTCGTCATTGAATACAATTCCCTGCAGTTCCTTTTCCCTTAAAAGCTTAACCTTTTCGGCGTCCACCTTTTTCTTGATGAGTACCGTGTCCTTATTGGCAGTTACCTTTTGTGCCAAAGAAGCCTTATCCATCTCCAGAATTTCCGACAGGGCATTTGTGACCGCATCTTTATCCTTGACCATGGCAGGCCTTACATATATTTCATATGCTGTTGCGCTGACAGCCAGCTTTTTGAAATTTCTATCGTATATTATTCCCCTTTTGGACCTTATCGGGATATCCCTTGTCCACTGCTCAACCGCTTTCTGCTGGTATTCGGCACTGTTTACTATCTGTATAAAAGCCAGTCTTCCCAGGAGTGCTGCGTATGCGACAAAAAAAGCAAAGAAGATAATTACAATTCTTCTTTTTATAGTCACTTTAATGCTGGACAAATTAATACACCACCTTCAGAAACAACCTTAAGCTAATCTAACACTTTGAGGATATTATTTATCACAGCTTTGGTATATGCTATGTATTTATTCTCCTGTAAATCGTCAATGTTGTAGAAGTCACGAGCCTCATTATCGGAAGGCTGTGCCGGCATCTCAACATTTACATAAGCAATCTGGTTCTGAATATCAGGATACTGCATCCCCAGCTCTTCAATTGCCTTCTTTTCAAGAGTCTCAAGGCTAATTGACTTCATAAGCTGCACATTTAAATCAGTATTTTCCTTAACCAGAGCACTGTATTCCTTTTCCAGGTTTTTAATATTGTAGTTTATCTCCGCCATATAAGCATAGCGTGATATTATAAAAATGCTCAGTCCAAAAACAAACAATATACTCATCAGATGAGTCTTGTGTTTTTCTTTCTTATTAACCTTCTTACGGGGGCTTGCGGCTACTTCTCTGACTTGCTCCATTTCAAGCTGCTCATATCTGCTGTAATCATATGCCGTATTGTCTGCTCTTAACATTATTATTCCCCCCTAACCCCTTTTAGAACTTACTCTTTCAGCCGCTCTAAGCTTAGCGCTTTTCGACCTGGTATTAACCTTCAGTTCCTCCGCTCCGGCAGTCACGGGTTTTTTTGTAATCACTCGGAGAAGAGGCTCTTTTCCGCAGGCGCATACCGGCAGCTGAGGCGGGCATGTGCATGGTTTTTCCATATTGTTAAATATCTTTTTTACTATCCTGTCTTCAAGAGAATGAAAGGTTATTACAACCAATCTTCCTCCCGGCTTCAAAAGCCCTGCTGCGTTTGTGACTGCCTCTTCCAAAACCTGAAGCTCGTCATTCACAGCTATTCTCAAAGCCTGAAATGTCCTTTTGGCGGGATGTCCCCCATCCCTGCGGGCCGCCGCTGGAATTGCTCTCTGTATAATATCCGCCAGCTTAAAGGTTGTATCAATCCTGTTGTTTTTTCTTTCTTCTGCTATAAACTTCGCAATCCTGACCGCCCATTTTTCTTCCCCGTAATCTCTGAGTATGCGGATAAGTTCCTGTTCCGAGCTATTATTCACTATATCCGAAGCATCCAGACTGCTTTCTGTATCCATCCTCATATCCAGGGGGCCGTCGTGCATGTAGCTGAAGCCTCTTTCCTTCTCATCCAACTGGTGGGAAGATACCCCTATGTCAAGGAGTATTCCGTCGACTTCCTTAAATCCTTTTTGCAAGGCAATAGTTTTTATATTCCTGAAGTTGTCACGGACAATTACTACATTGTCCTTATATGCTTCAAGGCGCCTCTTTGCAGCATCAATTGCATTGCTGTCCTGATCAATGCCAATTAGTACCCCTCCGGGAACTATCCTTTTTACTATTTCCGAAGAGTGCCCCGCCCCTCCAAGGGTACCGTCAATATATACCCCTCCCGGCTTGGGATCAAGGTATTCCAATGTTTCATTCAATAGCACGGGAATATGTTCGAAATCCAACACTGCCATCTGCTTCACATGCCTTCTCGCTATATTCCGAGCTGTGACATTTTTTCAGCCACATCCTCATAGCTAATATTTGCATCGTTGTTGAATTTATTCCATTCTTCCTTGCTCCAGATTTCTATTCGGGTTGAGACACCAATAATTACAAGCTCTTTATCTATATTGGCATGCTCCTTAAGATAATTTGGTATCACCATCCTGCCCTGCTTGTCCAGGTCACATTCGCAGGCCCCCGCAAAAAAGAATCTTACAAAGGCTCTTGCATCTTTGTTTGTCATAGGCAGGCTCTTAAGCTTATCCTCCACTATGCTCCAATCCTGGGACGAGTATATGAAAAGGCAGTTGTCAAGACCCTTGGTCATAACAAAGCTGTCCCCAAGCTTTTCCCTGAATTTTGAAGGCATGATGACTCTGTTCTTTGGGTCCAGGGTATGGTTGTATTCGCCTATAAACATATACTCACCACCTTTATTTTCACATTATACCACTTTACTCCACTTTAGTCCACTTCATGACATATTCTATACAAAAATAAAAATTCCTTCCTTTTTTTTAAAAAACGGAAAAATTTAAAAAAAATGATGCAAAAGACCTATGCTTTTGCATCGTTATGCTTAAATCCATTCGCTTGATACCATTGCTTTCCTTTATACCATATTTTTCTTATTGCATAATGCTCTGTACAATTTTCCTCCGAAGTTAAAAAGAAAAACCCCTGATAAAATAATCCCTCCGCCAACTATTGCTGATGGTTCCGGAACCTCATCAGCAATAATAAATCCTAAAACACTTGTTAAAAATGGCGTAATAAACATATAGTTACTGACCTGCGATGTTTGCTCTGCCTTTGCGAAAGCCCTTGACCAGGCAGCATAGGCAATCGCACTTGAGAATATGCCAAGTATAGCGAGGTAAAACCATTGAATGGCAGGGGCATTTAAAGCTTCACTTACAGAAACACGAAGAAAAATTGCAAGCAATATTGTACCAAAGAAAATACTAAATGCGGAAGTCTGCAATGCCGAATAGGTTTTTGTCAGCTTGCGCTGCAAGAGATTATAAAGGCTAAGTGCCAGAGCCGCAAGAAATAACCAAAGCAGTCCTATGTTAATGGATAAAACATCATTCATCAATGTCAGAACGGTCACCCCTGCAAATTCGATTGCGATAGCCAGCCATTGAAGATGACTCAACTTTTCTTTATAAACGACTCGTGCAATCAAAGCAGTAAGTACAGGAACAGTAGAAATCACAATACTGCCCGTAGAGGCGGTAACTGTTTTTTGCCCCTGGTTAAATGCTATCATGTAAAAGAAGAAACCAAGTGCCCCTGCAAGCATAAACCACGGTAAATCTTTTTTATGCGGTAATTTAATTTTACTTATTACAGCAACAATTATAAGGGTGCAGGATGCAATAAAATACCTAAGAAAGCCCAAAGAGAAGGCCGTAAAATATTGCAGCGCTAATCTCGTCAGCACATAGGCCAATGACCAAAATATAATTGTAATCATTGCATAAATGTGGAAGCTGTTTTTTGCTTTCATATGCTCACCTCATTTTCAACTTAACGTATTGTCAGATCTAAATATCTCGTATGTAATTTAACCACAACAATCCGGCATAGAAAAGTTCCGGTTTGGTATATTTTTATCTGAGCCAGTTCGCTAACCATCAAGAAGGGCAAGTGTATAAACACTTGCCCATTTTCGAGATTTTCCCCTTTTGGAAAGCTTAAAAATTACTTTTTGAGGCAGCCGGCCCATACGCTCATTCATTATGCTCACTGCCCATTTGCTCAGTGTCGTCCCCGGCCTTATCCTTATTCTTTTTTCTCCGATAAACAATCAAAGCAGTGAAGGCCGCAATTATAACCACACTGATAATCTGAGCCTGCCTCATTCCCATAAACATCAGGCTGTCCGTTCTAAGGCCTTCAATCCAGAACCTTCCCACAGAATACAGTATCCCGTACAGCAAGAATACTTCTCCCTCTGCCTTCTTCTTTTTTCTGTATATCAGCAGGAATATAAAAACACAAATGTTCCACAAGGATTCATACAAAAAGGTCGGATGCACCTTTACTCCGTCCACCATTATGCCCCAGGGCAAATCCGTCGGCCCTCCGTGAGCCTCCTGATTTACAAAGTTGCCCCACCTTCCTATGGCCTGGCCCAGTATTATGCTCGGTGCAGTGATATCTGCAGTATTCCAGAAAGATATCTTTTTCACCCTTGTGAATACATACCCTGTAATAACGGCAGCTATCAAAGCTCCATGTATTGCCAGTCCCCCTCCTCTTATGTTTATTATTTTCATAATGTCACCTTTATAATAGCTCCACTCAAATATGACATAATAGAGCCTTGCACCGATTACAGCCGCCGGAACGCACCATAACGCAAGGTCGATTATATACTCTGGATCATACCCAAGCCTCTTTGCTTCATAATATGCCAGCAGTATGCCTGCAATTATTCCTGCCGAAAGCAGTATGCCATACCATCTTATTGCTATCCCGTATATTTCAAAAGCTATTGGATCCATAGCCTCTCCTCCTGTTTTGCTTATGCTGCATATATGCAGTATTATCCTTTACTGTTTGATTATAAATATACCGTGACTGAATTGTCAAGTAATAAGGGGCTGCTGCCGCAGCCCCTCATTCTGTTATTCACTCTGAATTAGGAAGGTCAAGTACTCCGTTGACGGTCTCTATAACCGACATATAATTTTTGCCCTGCATATAATCATCATATGCCAAATACAGAGCCCATATCAAATGCCACATATCCCCGTCGGCATATACTATTTTGAGCCCCAAATCATTCAAGGCCTCTTTCCTGTTTATGCAATAGCCGTGGGAGAAATATTTCTCAGTCATGGTTTTGGTTACCGTCTTTGCCCTGTCCTTGTTATCCTTGAACATATTATTCTCAAGGAGAGCTTCGGCATACTGGTAGGAGGCCTTGATAGACTTCTCATAATCTCCGAGTATCCAAGGATCAAGCTTATTTGAAATCGGATACAGGACTGAAGCAGTGATTTTGGTGTCCTTGCTTTGGGCAAGCTTTTCCTCCATGAAATCTATGCATAGCCTTATGGACTGGACAGGAACCCACAAATCGGTAAACAGCGGGTGCCTCACAAGGGGATCTATGGGCCCCAGCTCTGATATAGGCCCCATCACAATCTCATCTGCACCGATAGCCACCATGGTAGCAGCACTTTTTGCCACAAAAGGTATGATAACGCTGAAGTTATCACAAAATTCCCTGATCAGGTTGACAATTTTATAGGGAGTATCTACAGCACCTCCATAACTGTTTAAAAAAAGGTCTATTCTTTCTGTCTTTCCTATGCTGCAAAGCTGTTTGTACAGAGGAACCAGTACATAATCATCCATAGGGGAGAAAGATATATATGATAATAATCTGGAATTCCGCATCTTTTCAATGCCCTTAAGCAGGTTCAGCCTCTTCTTGTTCGTTATTTTCAACACGCAAATCCCCTCTCGCTCACGAAAAACTGAAGACAGTTTTTTCTACTACACATAATATGTGCTTTCCGATGTTTTGTGATGAAATCCATGTCAGGCATGCAAAAAGTATAAATAGAACCAATATTGAAATAATATGATGTAATCGCATTTTTCTGCAAAGCATTCAGGAGGTGAAGCTTGTGCCGCCGCTCAACGATGGTGAACTCACAAGTATGAAGCTCTCAATTATCAATAATTTGGAAAAGACACTGAAAATCGTATATGAACATCAGTATAGGAATATATTGTCCAAAATTGTGAGCAATAAGAAAAGATTCGTAAGGAAGCGCCTGCCTTTGGATGCTTCAGAGGATATGTGCAGATACAACTCATTGGCTGCAGGGCTTACCAATTACCTGACAAACCTTTTTGACGTATTCGGTGAAAGTGCGGTGCTGAACGCAAAGAAAACCTTTGAGGAGAATGGATTTAAATGGGGGAAGAAGCTGCGGAAAAAGCTTTTATTGCAATCGGATACCAATGATATTAACCATATTGTCAAATATCTCTATATAGATGTCCCTGAAATAGATTATATGGAAATGTCCGATAACGGCCTGGTCTGGCATTTCAACAAGCTGGGCCACAGCAGCATCAACGAAGGCTTCGTAAAGTTTCATCCTGCCTTCTATAATATAAAATCAGCCTGGCTGCATTCCTTTATAAAGTCGTTCACCGCCCAGTACACCGGTATTTTTGAAAAGAAAAGCGAAGATGACAAGGAAATCGTCACCCGTATTGAGTTTAAAGAAGAGCAATAAGACATGGGGACTTGAGACATGGGGACGTTTCGCGTGTCTCACTGAAAGTGAGACAGGGGAAACGTCCCCTTGTCTCAAAGTCCCCATGTTTTGAAGACGCATTTTCTACAATTCGTTTACTATGCTGACAGAAGCGCTGGCTCCTATTCTGGATGCCCCTGCTTCAATCATCTTCAGTGCACTTTCCAGATTTCTTATTCCTCCCGAAGCCTTGACACCCATATCGGGCCCTATGGTCCTTCTCATCAGTTTTATATCCTCTGCAGTTGCACCGCCAACGGAAAAGCCTGTGGAAGTCTTTACAAAATCAGCACCGGCTTCCATGGAAAGCAAGCATGCCGTTACCTTCTCTTCATCAGTAAGAAGGCAGGTTTCAATTATTACCTTTAGCAGTGCCTTATCTTTGCATACACCGGCTACTTCCCTGATATCCTCTTTCACTGCATCAAGCTTGCCTGATTTCAGTGCTCCGATATTAATTACCATATCTATTTCAGCCGCTCCGTTTTCAATAGCCTGTGACGCCTCAAAAGCCTTGGTCTCCTTTGTTGTTGCCCCTAAAGGAAAGCCTACAACTGTGCAGACCCTTACCTCCGTTCCCTGAAGAAATGAATAGGCCAGCTTCACATGAGAAGCGTTCACACATACTGACGCAAACTTGTATTCCAAGGCCTCTTTACAAAGCTTAATTATGTCGCCTTCTTTTGCATCGGGCTTCAACAATGTATGATCTATATAACGAGCCAACTCAAACTTATTCATTTATTCTCCCCCATTATGTGCATTGCTTATCGAATTATCTCTCCCAACACACCATTCTGTATACCGGCGGCATTTCCTTCTTCTATATCAATATGCATATCCATAGCATAGGTAGGATGAACCCTTACTATAACATTTTCCAACACTAATGCCCTTTCATCCCCTATTCTTACTTTTACAACGTCTCTGTCCTTAAGTCCGAACCTCTCGCTGTCGCTTGTATGCAAATGTATATGCCTTGCCGCTACTATGACTCCCTCTTTTAATTCAACTTTGCCCTTGGGCCCGACAATGGTGCAGCCCGGTGTCCCCTTAATATTTCCTGAAGCTCTTACCATGCCTTCTACTCCCATGGTTCTTGCATCAAACATAGAAATCTCCACTTGTGTATCCGGTCTGACCGGTCCCAGTATTCTAACACCTTTAAGGGTTGATTTCGGGCCTACTATATCTACTCTTTCGTCACATGCATACTGCCCGGGCTGCGAAAGATCCTTGATGTTGGTAAGCTCATGGCCTTCTCCGAACAGTATCTCAAGATGCTCCTTTGTGACATGGATATGTCTGTTTGACATGTTGACCGGTATAAATTTCTCCATAATAATTCCTCCAATCGAAATTTAATTTTGCAATTTTTCATATGCCTTAATCATTATAGCACACTCTATTCTCTTCTTCTGCAGCTTGCATTCAATGTCATAGGGCTCCTTAAGGTTATTGTTGAAAGCAGCCGCATTTGCCTGGCATCCCCCGCTGCAATAAAACCTTGCCCAGCATTCCCTGCATTTCTCCTTATGGTAAACGGTGTTCTCGGAAAACTCCTTCTGAAGTGCTTTATTTAAAACACCCTTCCATACGTCTCCCATCAGGTATTCCTTTCTGCCGACAAACTGATGGCAGGGATATAATTCTCCATCCGGGGTAACTGCAAAGTATTCCACCCCGGAACCGCAGGAAGACACCCTCTTGTAAACACAAGGGCCCCCGTCCAGATCCATCAGGAAATGATAATACCTGAAGCCTTTTCCTTTTTCGTAATAATCTATGTACTTTTCTGCAAGCCTGTCATATTCCCGATAAATCCTTGGAAGGTGCTCCTCCTTGAGAGCATAAGCCTTTCCCTTTTCTGCGGCAACAGGTTCAATTGAGATTTCCTTAAAACCCTCGTCGGCCAAGTGCAGCACATCACTGCAGAAATCCAGGTTGTTTGCGGTAAAGGTTCCTCTGATATAATAACTTTTATCTCCTCTGGACGCAACAAAGCTTTTCAGCTTCGGCATTATATCATCGTAAGTGCCTGAGCCGCCGGTAAACCTCCTCATCCGGTCGTTTACCTGTTTCCGTCCGTCTATGCTCAATACTATGTTGTCCATATTCTTATTTATGAATTCAGCTGTTTTCTTGTCCAGCAGTGTTCCGTTGGTAGTAATGGTAAAACCAATCCTCTTGCCGTATTCCCTTTCCCTTTCCCTGGCAAAAAGAACAGTCTCCTTTACCACATCAAAATTCATTAAAGGCTCTCCGCCGAAGAAATCCACTTCCAGCCTTTTTCTGTTCCCTGAGCTTTCAAGAAGGAATTCAACGGCCCTTGAAGCCACTGAAAAAGGCATCAGCCTGCGTCCCTCATGATAATCTCCGGTATTCGCAAAGCAGTAGCCGCACCTCATGTTGCAGTCATGAGCAACATTCAGGCACAAGGCCTTGGTATATATTTCCCTTTTGTCCTCAAGAACCTTGTCCATATATACATCACCGGAATTCAAAAGCCCTTGGCTTTCAAGCTCCCTTACCTCGTTCCATGCTTCCCTTATATTGCATTCCTTATGTTTGTCCTTAAGTATTCCGACAATATTTTCAACACTGTCCGGATAGTGGTCCAATATATCCCAAGTCAGCTGATCGACGACATGCACCGCTCCGCTGTTGACATCCACAACTATTTTCAAGCCTTTCTGTTCATATCTGTGAAGCATAAATGACCCCCGGATTAATAAAATTACATCGCAGAATTATTGGTTCTATTGTATGTCACTGTTTATTCTATAATAATTTGCCGGGTGTGTCAATCAAGCTGCGGCAGAAGATAAGCCGTCCAAAGGACGGCAATACTACTGCAAATTATTATTCAAGTCGTCCACCAGTTCTTCCGGATCTACCCGATATCTGAGAGCAGCCTGCTCTACTGTCATATACAGAGCACCGCCTCATCCGAAGCACTTTATTCCGTGTTCCTTGAACACTGTCTCAAGCTGCGGATATTTATAAAGGATATCGTCTATAACCATATTCTTACTAAGCATTTTTTCACCCCTTAATATTATATGTAATTATTAATATATTATATACCTATACGGGGTATATGTTATCTTAGTATTATTATATTATTACTTCCTTATACTGTCAATATTATTTTTTCGAGATATCGCACCGCACTCAGTGCTGCCACATTTCCTTCTCCCACGGCTTTCGCAATCTGGTAAGGCTTTCCGGTACAATCCCCGCAGGCAAAGACGCCCTTAATGCTTGCGGCCATATCCCTATCCACCTTAATAGAGCCCTCATGAAGCTCCAATCCCTCTATAAGCTGGTTTACAGGAATTACATCCCTTACGATGAATACCGCATCCACCTTAAGTTCCCTTTTATCGGTAGTCAGTTTATTGACTTTATTTCCGTCCCCTTGAATTCCCATAACCTTTTCCTTAAGCAGTTTAATACTGTCCTTAAGCTTTGGCTCCGTATTATAGGCAGGTATATAGAATACCTCGGAACAGATTTCAGAAAGAAAATTGGCTTCCTCTTCCCCTTCTTCATTCTCTGAAATTATAGCTATTGACTTGTTCCTGTATAACGGGCCGTCGCAGGTTGCGCAATAACCTACCCCTTTTCCCAGGTATTCCTTCTCTCCCTCAAGGTACTTTGCTTTTTCACGTCCTGTGGCAATAATGACTGACCGCGCCTCGTAGAATTCATTTCCGGCATTTATCGAGAAGTAATCCCCCATGTCAAGTATGTTATATGCTTTTTCCTTCTTTATTTCCACTCCCATTGAAATTGCATGGTCCCGGAAGCTCTTAACAAGCTCTGCTCCGTTTATGCCTTTGAGGCCGGGATAGTTGTCTATCTGAGGCGCTTTCATAAGGCCTGTGACATTTTCACTGCCTCCAAGAAATACAAGACTCTTGTTTCTTATTTTAAGGTTCAATGCGGCGGAAAGGCCGGCAGGCCCGCCTCCGATAACAGCGACATCCATCATTTTTCATCATTCCTTCTTTAGAAATTTATTGGGCTTTTCCCATTTGTAATAAGTATAATTTCCATAATCATCATTCCGATGAATATCAAAAGAGATATTAATAAAGGCCAGGACAGCCTTATGTTTCCCATATTACTTATGAAGCTTTCATCAGGCCTTGGGGGGGCCGTTTCCGGATGCCTGTCCTTTATCGCCTTCAGGCAGATTGCCAGAATTGTACCCGCAAAGGGCAGCACCAGCCCGAAAATAATTGAAGCACCTATTAGGGATTGTGTGGTTATACCCCCCTGGAGCTGTTCAATATCCATGTTCTCATAAAAGGGTAGGTTCATTATTACATAGCCCCAGGTAACCGAAACCGCATTGTTGATGAAATGTCCCAGCATTCCCGCATAAATGGAATTCGTCTTGTATACCACAAAACCAAGTATTATACCCAGAAAAAACGGTGCCGCCATGTTCTGAATATTCAGGTGCAATATTGAAAAAAGCAGTGCCGTAAAAACTATATCCGGCCACATTCCCAACTTTTCATAGGACCTCAATATAAAGCCCCTGAACAATATCTCTTCGCAAATGCCTGCGGAACCTGCAATAACAAAAAGAAGCACTAAATACTCTCTTGGGCTTTTCGCAAAAGGTATATCCGGTGCAATAAGTTCCCCCATCAGGCTTATAAGAATTTCTGCAATCAGGTTAATGAAAACAGCCACAAAATATGCGGAAACGGCGGCAACAATTACAAGAATTGCGTCAGTGAGGCTCAAGCTGTTGAACCTCAGCTCTTTTTTCACCGAGGCACCGTTTATTTTCACAAATATGATTGCAGGCAGGGCAATCAAAAGAAATTCGGTTATAAGAATTCCATAATGAAAATCCCTCTGCTGTACAATATACCCCACTGTCACAAACAGAACCATTACTATCATATATAAAAGATTGCCCTTGAAAATAGACAACCTGCCTGAATCTTGCGGCTCCAATCTTAATCCTCCTGTAATCTCATGGCTATGGCTTATATATCATACTCTCATTCCTTGTCAGAGGTTCTTCCACCACCATGTGCTCTATGCTCATAGGGCCTCCGTCAACTGTAGGCATTATCCTTTTGATATTATCAAATTCCGTCAATGTGTTGACTATGGAGTTAATGGTCATGCTTTCTCCTGCTGCTCCTCCCCAGTGATTTGTATGCATTTCCTCTGAAAAATCAACCTTCAGAAGATCTCCTTCCACCTCGGTATATTCAACCGCAACCCCTTCCGGTATTGTCCTGTACAGGTTTTCGGTATTGGGCCCCTTAATGAGTTCCTCGAGGACTATCCGGAAAAATTCGGCATCACTTGTGTCCTTATTTACAAAAACGGTTCTTTTCTCCGGAACCACATACATAGCCTGAGAGTCGGCAAAATATAGAGTAATCTCTTTTTCAGTCATATCTCCGACGTTGAAATCGATGAACTCCATGAATCCGTAAGGCTCTCCGCTGGGAGCAATCAGTTCCTGTCCTTCAACAAGTATTCTCACTTTCTTAAGCTCATTAAACTGCAGCATAGTATCCACTACGGAAGATACCACTGCCGCTTCGTGCATGCTACCTGAAAAAACATTGAACTCCTTTGAAAAGTCAACTGTCAGATTTTCTCCTTCAACCTTGACACTCAGCACTTTTGTATCCTTGCTGATGCTTGTTTCGAATTTGCCGCTGTCGGAAGGGCCCTTCAACAGTTCCTCAATGGTATTTGTATATTTGCTTTTTGCATCCTTATATTCAATTTCTCTGTTTTCTATATCCAAGCCGGCATTGCCCTTTACAGCATAATACAGCTTGACGCTTTCCCTTTCCGTTCTTGGCATCAGAAAGCAGCCTGAAGTAAATATCATAATAAAAGCAAGCAATAGACATAACCTTTTCATAATAAAACCTCCATGATAGTTTAATTGGACTTGACAAGCTTCAGGGCTATCAAGCTGCAAATCAATATGGCAGCCATTTCTGCAATGTACAGGTATGATATGCTGAAAGCCATATCAGTAAAGAAATCCTGGGGAAAAATGTTTATCAGCCTATCTGCGGCCGGGTCCAACAGCCACAGATCATTTGTGAAAAATATCTCATGAAATACCGTAAAATACCTGTAAAAATCAATTTTCATCAATATTATGAGCACTATAACCGGAGCAATACCTGCCGCCGAAACTGCAACGCCATGACGGGCAAGCTTCCTTAGTTGATTCCTGAAAGGCTTTTTCCTGAGCAAGAGCATAATGAATACTGCAATATAAATCAGCGAAATATCTCTGAATAAGCGACCCTTGACAAAAAGTCCCCTGACGTCTATCATATGCAGCTTATCCCTGGGGCTGAAGAATTCTTCCTCGCCATAGTTAAATGAGGCTTTGAAATTCAAATCATCCCTTTTATTATCAAGGTATAAAAGAAGCTGCTCCGTCGCTTCCATAAGATTATCCATGTTCATGCCAATATGCTCAGGGATACCGTATTTATCGTATTCAGCCCTATAGTAATCCCGGTCATAAGCCACCAGCTGCACATCCGTAAGCAGCGATACCAGCGGCACCAATATGACAAACAGGACTGCAAAAACCACACTTGCTGTTTTCATATGCATCACTTCATACCCTTATCTATTTTCTCATATCTGATGTCCTTCCCCGCAAAAGCCATTGCGCTCATTGCCAGAACCTCCAGAGAGTCTACGTAGCTGCTGCTTATGTCAAACATACTAAAGGCTATGGGAAGCTCTGTGCAACCCAGAATTATAACTTCGGCACCTCTTTTCCTTAGAGCAGACACTACTTTGATTGTATTCTCCGGATTTATATCCTCCCTGCTTCTTTTAATATCATAGATCAATTCTGTTATATGCTGCTGTTCCTCTGATTCAGGCACTACAAGCTTTAATCCGTGTTTTTCAAATACCTTCCTGTATATCCCCGACTTGCAGGTGCCTTCTGTGGCAAGCAAACCCGCACACTTTACGGCCGGATTGTTTTTAATTATATATTTGGCAGTCTCCTCCACCATGTTTATAACAGGAACCTTGACAAACTTGATAATCTCTTCATAATAATAGTGCGCGGTATTACAGGCCATTACTATTGCATCCGCCCCCATAAGTTCAAGCCTTAGTGCGGATCTGACCAACTCATAGGCCGGATTGTCCCCATTGTTCAATATGGCTTCTGTCCTGTCGGGTATATTTGTATTATTGTCAATTATTATTGGAATATGTTCGTTATCACAGCCGGCTTTTGTAAGAATGACAATCCGTTCAAACAGCCTGGCGGCAGCCAGCGGCCCCATTCCGCCTATTATCCCTATAGTTTTCATATGTCTTCTCCTCTATTATTCGATCATTACAATTATTATAACAAATAGAATCCTTATATAACAATACAGTTGTATTCCATAATTGGAAAGATATTTAGTTGTCATTGAGGAGCTAAAGCCGCTTCTGAAATTATATTAAAAGATAATTAAGGAATAATAAAGTTAAAGAGGTGATTTCTTTGAATACGATAAAGCCTTTATATAGAGTAATACTTCCAATACTTATATTATTGTCTTTTTTAAGCTTTACCTCATGCTCCCCCAAGAAGAAGCCGGATTTAGAGAAGGCGCAGAAAAAAGCGGAAGAAAAAAAGCCTCCTGATGAACTGGATAAGCTTAAAGACAGCATAAAAAAAGTGGAAAAAGCCCTTGAGGCAATACATGAGGAAAGCAAAAAGCCAATGTTCATGCAGCAGGAAAAAATTGAGAAGCAAGCTTCTGAAGGAGGCAAAAAGCAGGAAGGGGAGCAAGAAGGCCAGTCCGGTGGACAGGGAGGAGGCGGCGGTGGCGGCGGTGGCAGCAGCGGCGACGGTGAAAGCGGCGGCGGGCAGCAGAAGCAGCAGGCTCAAGCCCCGAAGCTTACTCCAGAGCAACTGAAGCTGAAGCTTGATCAGGAACAATACAAAAAATATGAAAATATAAAGAAAGATGTATTGGAACTGCATAGTGCCTGGAACAGTTATGAAGCAAAAGCAATATCTGATTTTGCAATGCAAACAACCATTAACGACTTTGAATCGGCACTTAACAATCTGACCAAGACGGTTGAAGCTCAAGATGCCTATCTGAGCTTGCTGGAAATAAATCAGCTATATAAATACCTGCCGGATTTCTACATGCTCTACGAGTCAAAGGTTCCCCCCGACCTTGACAGGCTTAGGTTCGCAGCAAAGAAAATAATGCTGCTGAGTGAAAAGCAAAATTTCACCGGTGCAAATGATGTACTTCTGTACTTTGAAAATATATGGATGACAGCTAGGCCGAAGCTCAAAAGTGAAAACGCTGAAATTGTCAGCAAGTTTGAATTTGCCTTTGCCGATTTGAAAAATGCCGTTATCGCAAAAAATGATATGATTGTTGAAGCAAAATCCGAAGTTCTGCTGAAGCTTGTTGATGAGATAGAGAAAAAGGCGGAAAAGTCCGGCAAATGATAAGAACCCGCGTAACTTGGGTTCTTATCTTTTTATATATTATGTGATATAATATTGCGCAAGCGCATATACTATATCTCTTATTTAATTGCCGCGCGAGCATTTCAGCTTAGCTGAAACGCGCATGGAACAATAATAAATACCGCTTATTTAATGGTCATCAGACAATTGAGTTTGCGGTTCGGGAGTAACATATGAAAGTGTTAAAGCTTATCCTGCCATTGATAAATCTTTTGCCCGAGTCTGTAATCCGCTTACTGGGAAAAATAATCACCGGTTTTTTACTGTCAAAATATGCGGAACTGGAGATCCATGGCAGGAGTCAAGTTGGAAAAAAATCCTTTCACACGCTTTTTCCTTAAAAGCATAAACCATATACCCATTACTCCGGGCAGTCCCGACAAAAGTGCCGTGAAATCATCCCTGAAGCATCTCGGTTCCGGGGGCTCAATTGTCATTTTCCCCGAAGGTACGCGCAGCAGGACAGGCTCCCTTATAAAAATGAAAAAGATTGCGGCCATGCTGGAGCCAAAATACAGGGGAGTATACGGAAACTAAATAAACAGGTTAACATTTGCCTCATCCGCTTCTCCCAGGTACGTGGCGACTCCTGCAAGTTCCACTCCGTCAATCAGTTCCTCCTGCTTTATACCCATTACGTCCATGGACATGGTGCAGGCTATGAACTTCACACCCAGGTCCTGTGCACTCTTAATAAGCTCAGGGAGGCTGTTTACTCTCTTCTTTCTCATTATACCCTTCATCATTAATGTACCCATGCCGCCCATATTCATCTTTGAGAGCCCCAGCTTGTCAGCTCCCCTGGGCATCATAAAGCCGAACATTTTTTCCATAAAGGACTTCCTCACTTTAATCTTTTGTGCTTTTCTCAAAATGTTCAGGCCCCAGAAGGTGAAAAACATTGTCACCTCATCACCCATGGCAGCAGCACCGTTGGCAATAATAAGCCCTGCCATGGCCTTATCCAGATCCCCGCTGAACATTATCATTGTTTTCCTGCTCATAATCGTACCTTACCCTTTCCGTATCACTGCTTTGAGTGTTCCGTCTTCTTCGCAAAGGCTTACCAGCTCATTGTTGGTTTTTCTGCACCAGGCCGCAATATCTTTCTTGAAAGCCATGTCGGTAACCTCTATTGTAATCAAGTCGCCTCTTTCAGATACCTTTGCAACCTTGAAAAGCTCAATTACGGGCCCGGGGCATTGAAGCCCTCTTGCATTAATGTATTTTTCAGCCATTTGTATTTCCTCCTTTATTCCAACTTATACGGATAAGCGCAAATTCCGCCTTCCAGAATTCTAAGGTTTGTAAATCCCAGCTTTTTCAGCCTGAGATATGACAGATATGCTCTTTTGCCTACCTTGCACACCAGAATTATAGTTTCTTTGCTTTTATCAATCTCGTCTATCCTGGCTTCAAGTTCATTCATGGGAATATTCCTTGAACCGGGAATTGAGGATATGAAAAATTCCGCCTCTTCTCTCACATCAAGCACATTGATTCCGCCCTTCTCCAGCATGTCCGGCAGAACCGGAGCTTTAACGGACTCCATCCTTTTATTCAGCTTATTCAGCATGACATTGGCAGACAGAATCGTCGAACCAACTGCCATAGAAAAAGGCGGTGCGTAAGCAAGATCCAGCTTTGCCAAGTCTTCTGCCCTTGCCCCCATAGTTATTGCCGCAGCAATAGTATCTATTGGCTTATCAACTATACCCTCTCCTACTATCTGTGCTCCGAGTACCTTATGAGTGCTTTTTTCTACTACAAGCTTTGTATTGATCCGCCTATAACCCGGGAAATAATGAGCTGTATCGTTTGCCGGAACCAGTACCGTTTCAACCTCATAGCCTTCCTTTAGAGCATCCTTTTCCGAAAGCCCAGTCTTTGCAGCATTAACTTCAAACAACTTGACAATTGTTGTTCCAAGTACTCCCTCCAGGCTTTCCTTCAGAGCTTCCTCCTGCTTCTCAAGTGCCGCATTATGCCCTGCTATTCTTCCGGTTTTGTTTGCCGTAGAACCCATAGGGTACCATGCAGGCTTTCCGGTAATCAGATTCGTATTCTCAGCGCAGTCTCCCGCCGCATATATATCCTTAATATTCGTTTCCATATATTTGTTCACCTTGATTGCCCCGGCTGCGCCCGTCTCTATGCCTGCTTCAACGGCAATACCCGTATTTGGCCTTACTCCGATAGAAAGTATTACCATATCGGCTTCAATATCCCCTGCTGAGGTTTTTACAGCAGTGACTTTCCCATCGCTGCCCTCAAAGCCGGTGACTTTTTCTCCGGTCAGTATCCTGACTCCCCGGTCTATCATATGGTTCTGCGCATATAACGCCATCTCTTCATCAAAAGGGGGCAGTATATGAGGTACAAGCTCAACAATAGTAACATCCATGCCCCTGTTTCTCAGGTTCTCGGCCGTCTCCAGGCCAATAAAGCCCCCGCCTACTATTACTGCCTTTTTTGCGGCTCCTGCGTCAAGCAGTTCTCTTACTGCAAATGCATCGGATACGCTCCTGAGTGTAAATATGTTGGCAAGATTTATGTTTTCCAAGGGTGGTACAATTGGGGAAGCTCCGGTGGCTATTATCAATTTGTCATAGGAGTATTCCCTTATATCTCCGCTTTTCAGGCCCTCCACAATGACTTTTTTCCCGGATGCATCTATCTTCTTTACTTCGTGCTCAGTGAATATGTCTATTCCCTGCTCCCTTTTAAAATCCTCGGGGGACCTGACAAGCAGCTCCTGCTTATCCCTGATAATTCCGCCTATATAATATGGCAGGCCGCATCCGGCATAAGAAATATATCTTTCTTTAGTAAAAACCTTAACCTCCAAATCAGGGTTGTCCCTCTTTGCCTTTGAAGCCGCCTTTGTACCTGCTGCAACTGCGCCTATAACAATCAGTTTGTCATTAGCCATGATTTACCCCCTACAAATTATTCAAATATTGCATTGATGATTCTTTTCACATCTTCATTTACTACACTGTAGGTTATCTCCAGTCCGTTTCTTTCTCCCTTTATTATTCCCTTTGCCCTTAAAACGCCCAAATGCTGGGATACGGTGGACTGCGGAAGCTCCAGGCATTCCTGCATATGTGTTACGTTGCACTTTTTTTCCATAAGCCCCTTTATAATGCATATCCTCACAGGATGAGCCATGGATTTCAATATTTCTGCAATACCCTCATACTTTTTTACATCTTCCATTAAGTCACCTCCGCCTATATTAGTATATTCTAATATTACGATATTGTGATATTGTTGTCAAGCTTAAGCTGCCCTTTTTTTAAATTTCTCATATCTTCTCTATATTCATCCGATATATATATCATAGGGATGTAAATTTTTTACCAAGGAGGGAATATAATGATTAACAGTATTAAAGGAAGTCCTGCAGTTAATCAAAATTACGAGGCAAAAGAAAAACATGACAATAGGCAGGTTGAGAATACTAAAGCAAAAGAAGATCAAGCAGTAATTCTGGATCTAAGTAAGCCTGTCAAAAAAAGTGCCGCATACAGCAAACCTGCAGTTAAAAAAATGGACATGGATGAGATTGACAGGCTTTGGAAGGAATCGCAAAAATCTTACGAAACATTGCGAAAGCTTGTTGAAAAGCTTATTTCAAAGCAAGGTAAAAAGCTGGGGGATTTACTGGAAGGAAAAGATGTCCTGCTTGTGGACGAAGAGACCAGAGCTGCAGCCGCACATGCAGTTTCCGAAGACGGAGAATTTGGTGTAAAGGCTGTCAGCGAAAGAATAGTTGCCTTTGCAAAGGCAGTTTCCGGCGATGACAAAAGCAAGATCGGCGAGTTAAAAAATGCTATTATCCAAGGCTTCAAGGAAGCAGAGAAAGCTTTTGGGGGCAAGCTGCCGGACATCTGTCAGGATACCTACGACGAGGTCATGAGGCAGCTTGATGAGTGGGAACAAAGCTAATAAAATATACCCGGTTGAGGTAATAGTCACCCCGACCGGGTAAAATTTTTTATCTATTTTTACGACGCTTCACTATAAGAAAATATCCCAAGGCAATTCCAACCACAAACACAGCCATAGGAGTTATTAAGGCTTTAAAGGGATTACCGGATATAAAAATTGAAGTAGGTCCATCAGAGCCACCGATTATCCCCATAGAAGAGTTAATTTCAGTTTCATTTATATCTTCCGGTATACCGGTTGTATCTGGGGTCACAGTGTCTTCCGCCTCCCCTTCTTCTCCGGCAAAAATAACTGTCTGATCTTTACCGGCATATACAGTTTTGGTATTTCCATCGAAAGAAAACTCAGTAATTTTCCCATCGCTGTTTACGAAGGCTTTAATAGCGGCAGCTTCCATCTGTGACCATACATCATGGTCTTCAGGCAAGACCACCGATAAATTTTTATAGTCCGGACCATCTACCTTATATGCTCCCCAGGCAATTTTAAAATCCGCGCCATGCTTCATGAGTGACAAAAGCACATAGTCCCCGACTGCAGGACTGTTTATGCTGCTGCCCTCCTCATTGTTAAACAAGTTGTAACTAAAGGAGGGTACTATCTTTGCTTCAACAAGCTTTAACTGCTTTTTGGCAGAGGATACATTCAGATCCCTGCCACTAATAATACTTTTTTCCACCCGGACTTTTACAGCATTTTCATCAGCGCTTATAATTTCACCAATAACTAATGCATCATGATCATTATGCATAAATCGGTAAAGGGCATCTGCGGCATATACACATGTATGCAGGATCGATATCACGATCAAAACTGCTATAATCAGTGATTTCTTTGGAACTTTCATATACATCACTCCCACTCATATAATATATGTGGCAAGGTACCTCTGTACCCTATTCCTGATAATTAATTATCTTCAACAACTCCAACGGACTGTCAATAATATAATCGGCACCTTCCTGCTCCAATACCTCTCTATCCCTGAATCCCCAGGTTACACCCACACAAATGATTTTAGCATTCTTAGCTGTTTGCACATCCACTTCCGAATCCCCTACATATACGGCTTTATCAGCAGTAGAACCCAGCTCCTCAAGTGCCTTGAACACAGTATCCGGTGCCGGCTTCCTGCGGGTATCCTCTGATTCTCCAACAGCAACTTTAATATATTTGCCAAAATAAACCTTATTAAGCCCTTTTACTGCTTTGTCAAATTTATTCGATACAATTGCAAGCTTGCAGCCTTTTTTCGACAGCTCTTCCAGGAGTTCAGTTATTTCTTTATATACACAGGTTTTTCTCTGCATATTCACGGAATAATGACTGCGAAATTCCGCAAGGCATTTTTCATACTTTGGGTTGCTTAGTCCGTCGGGTATTGAAAGCTCCATTAAACGTCTGACCCCATTGCCGACAAAGCTCCTGATTTCTGCATTTTCTCTGCAGGGAAAGCCGCAAATGCTTAGTGCATAATTAACACTATCAGCAAGGTCATCAAGTGTATCAAGAAGTGTTCCATCAAGATCAAATATAACAGTATCGTATTTATTCATTCATATTCCCCCCCACTGCATGTCCGGACTATATAATTATATCACAATATACACTCATGATACGCAAAAATGGGAAATGGACAGGCGTCATATTTAAAAACTACGATTGCCTATCCATTTCCCGAGGTTTCCTGCAATGGAGGTTACCTCCTTATTTAATTTTACCCCATCGCTTCAGCTCTAATTCCTGCTTATATAAATCGTCATTCAAAAAGGAGCGGGTTTCTGAAAATAC
>JAGOLK010000037.1 GCA_017994115.1 Clostridia bacterium
CCACTGTTATTGTTGCTGCAATAACTTCACAGATTAATAAAGCAAAGCTGCCTACCCATGTTGAGCTGGAAGCTTTGAAATACGGCATAACAAAGGACTCGGTCATATTATTGGAACAAATACGAACGATAGACAAGAGAAGGCTGAAGGAAAAAATCGGCCATTTGTCGGAGGAGCTTATGAAACAGGTGGATACAGCAATTCAGATAAGCTTCGGATTAATTGAATATACATAGTGATTCATAAAGACCGTGGTGCATTAAAATGCATCACGGTCTTAGTTTGCAGACAAACACGGTTTCAGCCAGAAACGGAAATCGTGTTTGTCTGCAAACTGAGGGTGAAGCATGAAAAATAATATAAAAGATACTGCCGTAACTGCCATGGAAGCCCTGATAAATACAAATATATGCCGATCCCTTAGTAAAAACACCGACATTGCGCCAATAAAGAAAGCTATATTGCATGTCGAGAATTAGAACAGCAAGGGGCACCAACATAAGGGGAAGGCTTTTCAACCTGATACGGTTAAAGTGAAGGCTTTCATAGGCATTCCATAACTTATGCAGCGATGCTAAAAGAGTTTGTACCAATTCATTCAATAATATACCTACATAAAGACATATAAGTTTTCTGAGAAATGTCTGGATATGTTCAGCAAAGAGAAAGTGGATATAACTATTAAATTATGCCATAACTTTACATTGTATTCAACAAGAATATATACCAGGCAATAGATAAAAAGCGTCCGGGTTTGTGTTGATTCATAACCATTACCAAATACAGTGCATAAATCAGATAATAAGCTGCAGGAGATAATGAAGCAGCTGGCACTATATTTTCTTTCTATTGAATAACTCAAGTGGTATAATAAATTTAGCACGAATTTACTGACTGTCTTATATTAGAGGGCATATACATTATCCGAGAGAAGGGAAACGCATGCTAAGACTTTATATAGAGAAGATACTGAAGATTTATAATCTGATAGATGACGTATGTATAGTGGATAAAAACGGAATCATTCAGCATGCAGAATCTTTCGTTGCCGGCGCTTATAGTTATGATCCGAAAGAACTGGTTGGCAAGCATCTATTTGAGGTATATACAACCTCCAATGAAAATACAAGCAATCTATATGAAGTTTTAAAAACAGGCAAGCCGATATTTAATAGAATTGCTGAATGGAAAACCTATACGGGAGATACAAGGTGCGGTTCCGTTGATACTCTGCCGATAATGAAAGGCCATGAAATAGTCGGTGCAATTGAAATTGCGAGATTTATCGGAGATGAACTGGAAAAACAGAAGATAGTCCTTGATGTTCTGGATAATAAAATAAAGTCTAAAGCAACAAGGTATTATACGTTGGATGACATCATAACACAAGATATACAAATGATTGACATAAAAAATAAAACCAGGAGAATAGCACGGAATAATTCAACTGTTATGATATATGGAAAGACCGGGACTGGCAAGGAACTGGTCGCCCAAGCAATACACAGCTGTGGAAATAAAGAGGAAGCCCCTTTTATTTCTCAAAATTGTGCTGCCATACCTGCATCATTATTGGAAGCAATGCTATTTGGAACGGAAAAAGGGAGCTATACAGGTGCGGAGAAAAGAAAAGGGCTGTTCGAACTTGCAGAGGGCGGGACGCTTTTTCTGGATGAAATAAACTCTATGGAAATAGGCGTACAGGCCAAAATACTTAAGGCGGTAGAAGAGAAAATGATAATGAGGATCGGCGGGCAGCAGCCAATCAGGATTAATACCAGAATAATAACCGGATTAAATGAGGATCCCATTACTGCTGTAAGAGAAAAAAGGCTGCGCGAGGATCTGTTTTATCGATTAAGTACTGTTCAGATTAATCTGCCGGACCTAGTTGACAGAAAAGGTGATATCAAAGTCCTGGTTGACAGTTTTATAAAAGAATACAATGAATCTATGGGTATGAACATTAAAGGAATAAGCAAGGAAGTTGAAAAAGTATTCATGAATTATAAATGGCCGGGAAATGTCAGAGAGCTCAGAAATGTGATAGAAGGCGCATTTAATGTTGCAACAGGAAGCCAAATTGAGATGTGTGACTTGCCAGGGTATATGGTAATATCCGGCAAATCATTTAATACGAATGGGAAGCCGGAGATAAAAGTACTTAAGGATATGATGGAGGATTATGAAAAATCACTGGTTGTGGAGGCAATGAGAATTACCGACAATAAAATGAAAGCGGCAGAATTGCTGGGCATGTCAAAACAATCACTAAATTACAGATTGGATAAGTATAAAAACAGGTGATATAAGAGATTGAGGGGATTTATAAGGATATTCTATATAATAGTAAAAATTCTTTTTACGTACCAGTAAAAAGTTTTTTTACTTTTTTGCTGCAAACAGAGAAGTACGATAAATGACAAAATATCATTATTCTTCGGTGAACTTTGGAAATAGTTCCCTTAGCATGTGTGCTGCTTTGACATAAGTTTGTTTGGCAGGTATTCTCAAAACAGAAATTATTGAGTATTAAATGAAATGGCACAGTATTTGCATTATTTTGCAGTTGTTAAAATGTTCAGACATACGTGTTTAATATACATCAAGGTTGTATAATGGATCATTTTGGCAAGAAAATTATAGGAGGAATAAAATGTCAAATATTAGTTCTCTTAAAGAAAAACCTATTGCCGTATTGGGTGCCGGTGCGGTTGGGAAATCCATAGCCGCAGATTGTGCATTGGCAGGTGCCAGGGTCAGAATTTGCGACTTGCCACCTTATTCTGAAAAAACATTGTTCGGAATAGAAAAAAGCGGTATCAAATTATATGGTGAACAGCTGAATCTATATGGTTTTGAAAGGTCCGGCGCAGCAAAAATGGAAATTGTAACCGAAAAAGTGGAAGAGGCGGTAAAAGGAGCGGGAATAATAATAGTAGCCTTGCCCTGCATAGGACACAGGGTATTTTTTGAAAGGCTGATTCCTGTGTTGGAAGACGGGATGGTGATACATATATTTCCCGACAACTATGGCAGCCTGGTTTTAAGAAAAATGATGCGGGAAGCAAATTGTACAAAAAAAGTTATTATAGGCGGATGGTCCAGTTCACCCTTCGGAACACGAGTAGATATTAAGGGCGGAGTTATAATGCCAGCCGTAAAAGTGGACTACAGGGCAATAACATTGAGAGGTGCTTCACTGCCGTCAATTGATCAGGAAGAATTTTTTGAAAGTGCAAAATATATCGGAGCTTTGGATTCGGTCACTAAAGGAGACGGCATTGAAAGCGGAGATACAGTAATAGACATAGGCTTCAGCAATATAAATTCCATATTGCACGCTCCCGGGACCATTCTTGGTGTTGGCGTTATGGAGAATATGGGTGTTATATTCGGTGTCAAAGAAGATTTCTCCATATACTCCCATGCATATTGCCCCTCCATATCAAGGGTCCAGTATGCATTTTATCTTGAAGAGGTAGAACTGGCAAAGGCATTGGGCGTAGGAATACAGCATTATGAGAAAAAGCAGTTTTTCTCAAGAGAAAGCATTCTTGGCTGCGAATATATGGGAATGGATTTTGAGATTCCGTTTGAGGATATCAATCATGTTGCGTGGGGAACGGGGCCCTTTTCAATAGATACGAGATACCTTACCGAGGATATTCCGGTAGGCTGCCATATTTATCATTTGCTCGGGAAAAAGTGCGGCATAAAAACCCCTGTTATTGATTCAATGATTAATATTGCATCCGTTATGCTTGAAAGGGATTTGTATGCTGAAGGGTATACCCTTGATGATATTGGGATTGGACATATGTCATTGGAAGAATTACATGAATATCTGGACAAGGGCATATGTAAGGAATAATACTGCGGAAGACATCTGCATCAGATTATGCGGATATTGGTGATTTGGCCGGGGATTTGCCAATAGAGTTATTAAAATGTAAAAACAGTAAAAGGAGGAGCATTATGAGTAATGTGCAGTTAAAAGCCGGACTGGATGAGAAGAATGACCAGAATCCATATACAGAATATAGCCTGAAGCGGATATTAAGGTTTGTTATCCCGTCCTTAATTGGAATATTGTTTTTTCTTACGCCTATAAAGGATGGTGACAAGTACAGTATCCTGGTTGCGATATTGTCAGGCAGGTTTTCCGATACTTTCATATCAGTAATGCCATATGTCGTTTACGCAATAATCCTGACCTCCGCAGCAGGGGTTATACTTGCTAAAGCAATAAAGCCGAAATTCATACTGGAAAACGAGTCACTGAATAATTTGTTTAATGTGAGCCCTACATGGAGTGTTATAAGGATTGCCGGAGCTGTCATTACAGTAATGTGTATGCATAAGCTAGGCCCTGAAATGATTATTTCAGCCGATACAGGCATGTTTCTGATAGACGGTCTGCTTGTATACTGGATGGGTACAATTCTTTTCGCAGGTTTTTTCATGACATTCCTCATGGACTACGGATTGCTTGAGTTCACCGGAGTATTTGCTTCAAAAGTATTTCGCCCGCTGTTTACATTACCGGGGCGTTCAGCAGTGGACTGTATGGCATCATGGGTAGGAGACGCTATCGTTGGTGTTCTTCTGACAACCAACCAATTTGAACAAGGGTATTATTCCAGGAGAGAAGCTGCGACTATTGCAACTACATTTTCAGCCGTGAGTATAGCTTTTGCGGTTATTGTAATAACACAAGTAGGTCTGGAGCACATGTTTTTTCAGTTTTTACTTACGACCGCGGCAATTGGAGTAATCTGCGGTATTATCATGCCTAGGATACCGCCCTTGTCTTTAGTAAAGGATGATTACTATAAAACAAACAAACCGGGTTTATTTGATCAGCTTGAAAACCTACCCCTGTTCAAACGGGCGCTTTATACGGCAGTTGAAAAGGCCGGCAGGACAGAAATATCTGCTGTAAAATGGATTAAAAACAGCCTTAGAACAGCTTTTGAAAATGCAATTGCCTGCATGCCGGCAGTAATGTTTATAGGAACCGTATCATTAGTATTATCGACATATACGCCTGTCTTTACATGGCTGGGTTACCCGTTCCTGCCTTTGCTTAAGCTTTTGCAGATACCTGAAGCTGCTGCGGCTTCTCCATGTGTTGTCGTAGGCTTTGGAGATATGTTTATACCGTCAATTTTGGCATCGGCTACGATTGAAAGTGAATTTACCAGATTTGTAATAGCTGTAGTTTCAATCACCCAGCTGATATATATGTCTGAAGTCGGCCCGCTGCTGTTAAGCTCAAAGCTGTCCATCAAATTCAAGGACTTGGTTTTCATTTTCCTTGAGAGGACTGTAATCAGCCTTGTTTTTGCAACTTTGATTACCAGATTTATTATACAATTGATGCCTTAAAGGGGATGGTGCTATTGAAACATAAATATATTGCAAAGAGATACTGGAAGGATATTACAACGCCGATGGGGCAGGTTGATGAGCTTTCCAAACAATATGATGATGTTATAAATTTGAGTTTGGGGGATCCTGACCTGGTAACACACGAAATAATCATTGATAATGCTATGAAGGATGCCAGGGCAGGACATACCAAATATACTGATTTCAGGGGAGATCCCGATCTCAGGGCGGAGATAATAAAATACTATCGGGATGAGTACAGTATAGACATTAAGGATGAAAGCATAATGGTGACGGCAAGCGGCTGCCTGGCTATGTATCTGGCGCTTGAAGCGATACTGGATGACGGGGATGAAGTAATAATACATGCGCCTTATTTTACCCCGTATTCCCAGCAGATAAAGCTTGCGAGAGGAATACCAATAATACTGGATACTTATGAAGAAGAATACTTTCAGGTGAATGTCGGCAGATTGGAAACGCTTATTACCGAAAGAACGAAGGCTATAGTAATAAATACGCCAAATAATCCTTCGGGAAGCTGTTTTACAAGAGATACTATGGAAAACATAGCAAATGCTGCAAAAAAACATGACCTGATGATTATTGCTGATGATATTTACGGCTCCTACAGCTTTGAACAACCTTTTATACCGATGGTAACTCTTAATGATATGCAAGACAGGACTATAACAATAAACAGCTTCTCGAAGGACTTTACCATGACCGGTTGGAGAATAGGTCATATTATTGCTCCTGATTATATTGTCAGGACTATACGGCAAATAAATGAAAATGTTGTATTTACCGCACCTTCCATATCCCAAAGAGCAGCAATACATGCTTTGAGAAACAGGAAAGAGATACAGCCTCCTATGGTGGAAGAGTATAGAAAAAGAGTCGAATATGCAGTAAGCAGAATTAACAATATCCCTAAAATATCAGTGCTTCCCTCAAGAGGGACATTCTATCTGTTTATTAATATTAAAGAGACAGGGCTGACTTCTGTTGAAGCAAGCGATTTAATACTAAGGGAAGCTCATGTTCTTACCATACCCGGAATATCCTTCGGTGACTGCGGCGAAGGCTATATAAGGATTGCCTGCACCGTAGGAATAGAAAAGCTGAAGGAAGCATTTGACAGAATATCAATGTGCTGGGTATAGAACATAAGAACTCGCTAAGGGAAATATATACATTTAATAAACCTTCTGATAATATTAAATCAGAAGGTTTATTATTTCCAAGGAGGGATACATATGGCTCGTTTTATCGCAGCTATGCTTGTATTTGCAATGATATCAGCGGGCGCGACAGGCACTGCCGTTTATGGAGAGGAATACCCTACGGTTGTTTTGCCTGAAGTACCTATAAGGATTGAAGGAGTGGAAGCCTCAGTTTCGGGGTTCCTGGGAGAAACGGAAAGAGGCCCTGCAGAACCCCGGCTGGTGACAAGCTGGGATGAGTACAGTATGTTGTACGGAGGGAATAAAAATACCTCATCTTATTTACCTCATTCTGTCAGGGGATTTTTCGAAAACGGAGGAAAGAAGCTTTATGTGGCCAGAGTAATTGATAGCGAAGCCGCTTCAGCCGCAGTTAAGCTTCTTGCAGGAAAAGCTCCGGCACTAACCTTGAGGGCTATAGGAGAGGGCAGTTGGGGGAACCGGATTCAAATTAGGGTTTCTGAAGCATCGGGGAGCAGTGAGTACAATCCCATGTTCAGGCTGGAAATCAGTTATTGGGATGCCAAACCTTTTGATATAATGAGGAATCCAAAGCTGAGTAAGCTCAAGACATATCCTTACGTGACGGAAGTATTTGACAACCTGTCTATGAATCATGAAGACAAAAATTTCTATAAAGACAAAATTAACCGGAATTCCAGGCTCATAACTGCCGATAAGGAGGCAGGGGACTTAGGATTAATACCGGACTCTTTTAAGGAACCTGTATTTTTAAATGGGGGCAATGACGGCGGAAATATTGATTTGGAAGATTACCTGGGATATAACAAGAGCCCTGCTGCAGTCAGAGGGCTGGCTGCCTTGGATGCTATTGATGAGATTTCCCTGCTGTACTGTCCCGATGCCCTAAGTGTTGCAGGTTTGGCCCAGGAGCTTATACATAGTTGTGAGAAGCTTGAGGATCGTATTGTAATCCTGGATTCAAAAAACGGTGATACAGGCCCAATGGGGGATGAGGATTTTAACAGTTCCTATGCTGCATTATATTATCCATGGATTATGATTGACGAGGGTTTGGAAACACAGCGTACCGTTCCTCCGGGGGGCCATATTGCAGGTATTTATGCATTGACGGAAGCTCAATACGGTATCAGCAAGGCTCCTGCAGGAATGGTGATAAAAGGCGCAAAGGGGCTTGAATTCAGTATTGATGAACATGATACGGACATCTTGAATTCAAGAGGCGTTAACAGTATACGTGATTTCCCGGGAAGAGGGATAACTGTTTGGGGAGCAAGGACTTTAGCTTTGGAAGCTGACGAGGAATACAGATATGTTAATTTAAGGAGGATGAAAAATTATATAGAAGAATCCATACGGGAAGGACTTTCTTACACAAGTGATTGTTACAACAATCAGGAGCTTTGGGCGAGAGTCAAATCCGCCGTTACGGATTTTCTTACTCAGGAATGGAGGAAGGGTTGCTTTGCGGGCACCACTGCCAGGGATGCTTTCTATGTAATGGTTGATCGCTCTACCATGAATCAGGCCGATATAGAAGAGGGGCGGCTCATAATAGATATTGGAGCAGCTTTTTTGAGACCTGCGGAATTCTATATTATTAGGATAATGCTGCCGGTCTGGGGGAGCAATTAGGTGCTCACATAAGTCAGAATGAGAGGGGAGATGCAGGAATGTATCCGGGATATATAACGGATGTAAAGGGCATAAAAGCAGGGCACAGTCAATCCGAGAAAGGCATGACCGGTTGTACGGCGGTTATCTGTGAGAAGGGTGCCGTAGGGGGAGTGGACGTGAGAGGCTCTGCTCCTGGAACCAGGGAAACGGACTTATTGAAGCCGGACAAGATGGTGGACAGGATTCATGCAGTAGTACTGTCCGGAGGCAGCGCTTTCGGACTTGAAGCGGCCTCCGGGGTGATGAGGTATTTGGAAGAACAGGGAATCGGATTTGATGTCGGGGTTGCTAAAGTGCCTATTGTGGCTTCTGCAGTTATTTTTGACCTGAACATTGGTGACCCCAGAATCAGACCGGATTTGAATATGGGTTACGATGCCGCAAGGAGTGCATCTGCGGAAGAAAGCAGACAAGGAAATACCGGCTGCGGATTGGGTGCTACCGTAGGTAAGGCCTTTGGCCCCGAGCATGCCATGAAATCCGGGCTGGGAAGTGCCTCTGTCAAGTCAGGGGAACTGATAGTGTCTGCAATAGTATCGGTAAACAGCTTTGGAGATATTTTTGACTATGAAACCGGCAGGCAGCTGGCAGGGGTATATGACTATGAAAAAAGGGAAATGCTGAATACATATGAAATAATAAAAAGGGAAGGCAGGGCGTTGGGCTTTCCCATGAGGAATACAACCATAGGAGTGGTTGCCGCAAATGCCGTATTAACTAAAGCTGAAGCAAATAAAATTGCGGCCATGGCGCAGAACGGTTTTGCCAGATCAATCAATCCGGTGCATACCATGATGGATGGCGATACAATATTTACTATGGCTACCAACGAGATAAAAGCGGATATCAACCTTGTGGGCACTATGGCCGCTGAGGC
Source organism: Clostridia bacterium (assembly GCA_017994115.1). Lineage (GTDB taxonomy): Bacteria > Bacillota > Clostridia > Lutisporales > Lutisporaceae > BRH-c25. The sequence goes on from JAGOLK010000037.1 coordinate 9,157, forward strand.
GGTTTCACGGGCAGTAACCAATGCAGTTGTATATGCAAAGTCATGCCATGGGCTGATTGCCTGCTGTGATATATAGTATACCGTTTATACCCTCCAAATCGTTTTTAAAATTAACTTATTGTTTTTTTATATTATTTTTATTATAATATTCTTGTTGCCAGCATCCGTAAGGAGTTGGACCGGATATAGTTATAAACATTATGTTTTACGACTGGTATCCAAAATATGGAACTAGAGCGGAGGTATTAAAATGGAAGCAGTAAAGAGATTTGACGTAAGAAAATTAGTTATTGTCGGGGTATTGGGAGGTGTATCCGCAATTCTGGGCATGACGCCCCTGGGATTCATACCCGTAGGACCGACAAGGGCAACTATAATGCACATTCCTGTAATAATAGGTGCTATTATGGAAGGCCCGGTAGTTGGCGCACTTGTAGGGCTTATATTTGGACTCTTCAGTGTTTTCCAGGCATTAACCAATCCCACACCGGTATCCTTTGTTTTCCTTAATCCATTGGTTTCCATAGTGCCAAGGGTGCTTATCGGTATTACATCCTATTATGTATATACTGCTTTGAGCAATCTCGGAAACAGAAAAACCTTAGGTATCCTTAATGTCATCTGGATAGCAATAATCGGCTACCTAAGCTATGGTATTTACAAAAATATTGAAAATTCTCAAAGCCCCTGGTTAATAGCTGTGAATATTGCGCTGATAGCTTTTACAGCAGCGATAGCATTTTTGGCAAACAGGAAGTTTAGGGGCAAAGCACTGGATCTTGTAATATCGGCTATTGTAGGAACAATGACCAATACAGTGCTGGTTTTGAGCATGATTTATTTGATTTATGCGGAAAGCTTTGTAAAGAGTATAGGACAAGACCCTGCATTGGCAAGGAAAATAATTATGGGCATAGGCATTGCGAACGGAATACCGGAGACAATTATTGCAATATTGATTGTAACCAGTGTGGTAGGCGCTTTAAAAAGAGCCGAATAGATTAGCTGCCAAGAGCCTATATATTTACAACCGAGGCACCTTCTGTTAGTATATTGACAGAAGGTGTTTTTTTATTGTATAGGAAAGTATACTTTCCTATACAATGGGGGATGCAAGGGGGTGAAGCCCCCTGCCGATAAAGGAGGGTGCTCAGGATGCTTGCATCCGTCGAAGGGAACCATAGGGTTCCCTAGCGAAAAAAAGCGTCGCGAGACGCATTTTTTTGAAAATACAGTGAAAGGAGCGGCATTTATGTACTTTGATAATAAAGTATGGATAGCCAAAGGGGATAATCCCGTTTACCTCCTGCCCAATATGGCAAATCGACACGGCCTGATAGCGGGAGCAACCGGTACAGGAAAAACCATTACTCTCAAAGTAATGGCAGAGTCTTTCAGCGATATGGGAGTTCCTGTCTTTCTTACCGATATCAAGGGAGACCTGGCCGGACTGGCGGATCAGGGCAGCGATAATCCCAATATGGCAGAAAGAATAGCTAAGCTGGGGTTAGAGGGCTTCAGCTATAAATCGTTCCCCGTATGTTATTGGGATGTATTCGGCAAGGGCGGCCATCCTGTGCGTACTACCATTTCTGAGATGGGGGCTTTGCTGTTGTCCCGGCTGCTGGGTTTGAATGATACACAAGCAGGGGTGCTGAACATAGTATTCCGCGTAGCGGATGATAACGGCATGCTTCTGTTGGATATGAAGGATCTTAGGGCTATGCTCAATTATGTGGGTGAAAACGCAAAGGAGTACACCTTGAAATATGGAACTGTCTCATCTCAAAGCATAGGGGCAATTCAGCGCAGCCTGCTTTTCCTGGAAGATCAGGGGGGAGCACAGTTCTTTGGAGAGCCTGCGCTGGATATTTATGACTGGATGAGGACCGATTCCGAAGGACGAGGACATATAAATATATTGCATTGCGTGGAGCTTTTCCACAGCCCTGCATTATATTCCACATTTTTGCTGTGGATGCTGTCGGAGCTTTTTGAAACTTTACCTGAAACAGGAGATGTGAGTAAGCCCAAGCTGGTATTTTTCTTTGATGAAGCCCATTTATTGTTTGATGATACACCAAAGGCACTGCTTCAAAAAATTGAGCAGGTGGTAAGGTTGATAAGATCCAAGGGGGTCGGAGTATATTTTATAACACAGAATCCGATGGATTTACCGCAGGAAGTGCTGGGACAGCTGGGAAATCGTGTGCAGCATGCGCTTCGTGCTTATACGCCGGCGGAGCAGAAGACGGTAAAAGCAGCGGCGGAGACCTTCAGGACGAATCCGGCCTTCGATACGGAAACTGCCATAACAGAGCTGGGCACTGGAGAAGCATTGGTGTCATGCCTGGATTCCAAAGGTATCCCGGGTATGGTGGAGCGTGCATTCATTCTTCCTCCCCAGAGTAAATTCGGAACGATTGATGATTTTACCCGCCTTCGGATAATTAATTCTTCATCCATGAGCGGCAAGTACGATACCGAAGTGGACAGGGAATCTGCCTACGAGATGTTGCAGGCAAAGGCAATGCGGGAGCAGATGGCTGAAAAAGAGGAGAAGGAATATATAGAGCGGCAGAAACAGTTGGAAAAGGAAGAAAAAGAGAGGCAGAAGCAGCTGGAGGCAGAGCAAAAGGAGAGGGAAAGAATTAGAAGAAAAGAAGAAACCCGTAAATACAGCAGAAAGACTTTAGCTGAACGAGCCGCCGATAATATAGTCGGAACTGTTGGCAGAGAGGTTGGCAGATCACTTATACGCGGAATACTCGGTTCCTTAAAGAAATAAAAGGAGATGTCGCAAAACTACTTAAGTAGTTAGCGACATCTCTTTTCACAATAGAAGAATGCGACATATCTGAAGTTTGTGGTCATCCTACATAGCACTGGCCTTATATAACAGCGAGCACTTATTGGCTTTGGGTAACAGAATCGAGTGAAGATGCGCAGTAAAATCCGTGGGATTTACGTGAGGTAAATCCAGCACATACTTACACGAGGTAAGGTTTATGTGCGTCAGGATTTTACAAGTATCAAGCTCTGATTCTGTCCAAAGCTAATACCGTGCGAGTCGGGATACAAGGCTATTGCTCTGGGAGTATGACTGCAAACTTATAGTTATGTCGCATTATTCTTCTATTGTGAGACAGGGGAAACATCCCTATGTCCCCAGGAGAAACGTCCCCGTGTCTCTTATGACCTATAGCTTCCGTTTATCTTTACATAATCATAGGTAAGGTCGCATCCCCAGGCAGTAGCCGAATATTCCCCTTCCTTTAAATCCACTTTTATTATTACATATTCTTTGTCCATTATTGCGGAAGCGGTTTCTTCACAAAACTGAAGAGGCTCTCCATCAGCCACAAGCTGGATGCAGCCTGCCTCGCTTTCAAAAAAGATATCCACCTTATCGGTAGAAAAATTCCCGCCGGAGTAGCCAAGAGCACACAAGATCCTTCCCCAGTTGGCATCATTACCGAAAAATGCGGCTTTGGTCAGATTTGAGCCGATAACGGATTTTGAAAGTATGCATGCATCGGCATAGGAAACTGCGTTTGAAACGGTGCACTCAATCAGCTTTGTGGCGCCTTCGCCGTCACGGGCAATCTTTTTTGCAAGCTCGGTATTCAGGAGGTCAAGGGCTTTTATGAAAGCATCAAAGCTTTCATCCCTGGCCCCAATCAGTTTGTTATCCGCGGCTCCATTGGCAAGCATTATTACCATGTCATTGGTACTTGTGTCCCCGTCCACCGATATCATATTATAAGTTTTCTTTACACTTTCGCTCAAGGCCTCCTGGAGCATTTCCTTTGATATATTTGCATCAGTGGTGATAAATCCAAGCATTGTAGCCATGTTGGGATGTATCATGCCTGACCCCTTCGCAATACCGCTGAGCAGCACCTTTTTACCTTCAAGCTCAACTTCGACGGTTACTGACTTTTCACATGTGTCGGTGGTCATAATTGCCCGGATGGCATCCCTGCCGCCGCCGCAGGACAGATTCCCGCATGCATTTCTGATTCCTGCCTCAACATTTTGCATCGGGAGAGGAACACCGATAACTCCGGTTGACGCCACCAGAACTGAGTCAGAGGGAATATTCAGGAGGGAGGCAGTCAGCTCCGCCATTGCATTTGCATCCTTATATCCCTGTTTTCCTGTGCAGGCATTTGCATTGCCGCTGTTTGCAACAATTGCCCGAATGCTTTTTGACTGAATATGCTTCATATCAAGAATTACCGGCGCCGCCTTTACCTTGTTTGTTGTAAAAACAGCAGCAGCAACCGAATCCTTCTCACTGTACATTACGCATAAATCCTTATTGCCGTTTTTCTTTATTCCGCAGCTTACACCGCTTGCCTTGAAATACGGTACATCTGTTATGGTCATATCTTTAATAATCTTCATTTATACATTCTCCTTTACAGCATATTGGGCAGCATATCCAAGCCTGTATGCTCATATAGCCCGAAAAGGATATTCATGTTCTGTACCGCCTGCCCTGCGGCACCTTTTATAAGATTGTCTATGGCGCTGATTGCTATAACCCTGTTTGTCCTCTCATCCACCCTTACGGCAATATCACAGATATTTGACCCTTTTACAAACCTTGTTTCCGGCAGGGAGTCGGTAATTCTGATGAAATTCTCATTTTTATAATAGCTTCTGTATAAGTCGTAGAGTTCACTCTGCGAAATATCCTTCTTGAGGCTGCCGTAACAAGTTGCGAGTATTCCCCTGCTCATCGGCACAAGATGTGGTGTGAAGCTGAGGGTAATTCTTGCACCTGCAGCATCGGAAAGCTGCTGTTCAATTTCCGGAGTATGCCTGTGGGTCGCGATATTGTATGCCTTGACAGATTCACCGCATTCGCAGAAAAGTGATGAGACGTTTGCACTTCTGCCCGCCCCTGAGACTCCGGACTTTGCATCGATAATGATTGAGGTGTTATCAATAATACCGGTGTGTACTAAAGGCGCAAGAGCCAGAATACTTGCGGTCGGATAGCAGCCGGGGTTTGCCACAAGGCTTGAGTTTGAAATACTGTCACGGTAAAGCTCGGGAAGGCCATATACGGCATCTTTCAAGCGGCCGGGAAGCTTATGGGTTACACCGTACCACGTCTCATATATCTTTTGATCCCGAAGCCTATAATCGGCTCCAATATCAATGACCTTCACTCCGAGGCCAAGGGCCTTTTCCACCAGGTCAAAGGATTGGCCGTGGGGGAGTGCAAGAAATAATACATCGATTTTCGAAAGCTTGCTTTCTATATCTTGCATATCTATGCATATGTTGTCCAATAAATACTTCAGATTTCCATAGACATCACTGAACCTCATATTGGAATAATTATGAGACGATAAAAAAACTATAGATACATTTTTATGCTGGGACAATATCATCGAAAGCTGATAGCCCGCATAACCTGTTGAACCAACGATACCTGCTTTTATCATATTAATCACCTCAATATTGCGCTTTTTAAATATTATACATGGGGACGGTTATTTATGCAATAGAAATAATAAAAATACATAAATAATATTGCATAAAAATCCAATACGATGTATAATAAGTACCATTAAGAATTAGGGGTGAAGGCCGAATGAATTTAGGCGGGACAGTTGTTATTAAATATGGGGGAAGCATTACTAAGGACAATGAGGCGACGGACGCATTTATGGAAGATGCAGCAATCTTGAGAAATGCCGGTGTAAAAGTTGTGATTGTTCACGGCGGCGGGTCTGATATAAACAGGATGCTTGGCAGGCTGAATATTGCGGGGGAATTTGTAAAAGGGCTGAGAAAAACAGATGAGGCTGCCATGGAAGTGGTTGAAATGGTGTTGTCCGGCAGGGTCAATAAAGAGCTGACCTCAAAATTGATTGAAAAGGGAGCAGGTGCCGTAGGTATAAGCGGCAGGGACGGAAAGCTGCTTGAGGCGGAAAGGATGTACCTTAATGACAACGGCAGTAAAATTGATATAGGCTATGTAGGCGAAGTAACCAAGGTTAACGGCAAAATATTGACGGATCTATTGAGCCTGGGGTATGTTCCGGTTATATCACCGGTGGCGGAAGACAAAGAAGGTAAAGCTTATAATATCAATGCGGATTATGCGGCAGCTGCTATCGGCGCTTCTATCGGTGCGGACAGCCTTGTATATTTGTCCGATGTTGACGGGCTGTTCGGGGATATTGGAAATCCCGACAGCCTGATTAGCAGCATTACCGCGGCGGAAATTGAAAAGCTTGTACAGGCCGGTGCCATATCAGGAGGAATGATACCCAAGATGAAATGCTGTATTGAAGCTATTGAAAAGGGAGTAAAGTCGGTATGCCTTATAGGCGGAAAGAAGCCCCATATTCTGCTGGAGCTTTTCCATGGCAAAGAGGCAGGGACAATTATTATAGGAGGAGAGGAAAATGTCTAAGGAAAAGATACTGAAAACTTATGCACGGTTTGATGTTACCGCAGTCAGCGGTAAAGGATGCCTGATTTATGATATTAATGGGAAAGAGTACTTGGATTTTGTGTCGGGAGTAGCGGTAAACTGCTTGGGCCATTGCCACCCTGCCATTATAAACGCCATCCGGGAACAAAGCTGCAAGCTGATGCACGTGTCTAACCTGTATTGGAATGAGCTTCAGATGGAGCTGGCTGACAGGCTGTGTGAATTAAGCGGGCTTGAGGGGGCATTTTTCTGCAACAGCGGAACGGAAGCAATAGAGGCTGCCATAAAGTTTGCGAGGAAGTACGGCAAGCTTAAAGGGGGTGCCTTAAAGCATGAAATAATTTATCTGAATAACTCTTTCCACGGCAGGACCCTGGGAGCACTTTCCGTGACCGGACAGGAGAAATATCAGAAGGATTACATGCCGCTGATACCGGGAGTTAAGAGCATTGACCTTAATGATGCCGACAAGCTGAGGACGGAAATGAATTCCAATGTGTGCGCAATTATTGCAGAGCCGGTCCAGGGAGAAGGGGGAATATTGGTAGCTGACAAATCATTTTTGGAGGAAGCAAAAAAACTCTGTGAAAAATACGATTCCCTGCTTATATTCGACGAGGTGCAGTGCGGAATAGGAAGGCTGGGGAGTTTATTTGCCTTTGAAAAGTTCGGCGTCAAGCCCGATCTGGTATGTATTGCAAAAGGGCTGGGGGGAGGCTTCCCGATAGGTGCGGTTGTTGCATCAGGGAAGGCAGCGGAATGTATAGCTTATGGAGATCACGGTTCAACCTTCGGGGGCAATCCCCTTGCCTGCAAAGTAGCATTGACAATACTTGAAGAGCTTCTGCAAAACGGAGTGCTGGAGAATGTTGAGCATATGAGCAAGTATTTTGTCGGCAAGCTGCAGGCTTTGAAGGAAAAACACTGCACGATAAAGAGCATCCGCGGCATCGGGCTGCTTTTGGGGCTCCAGCTTTCAATCGATACCAAAAAATTTATCGATGAATGCATTGATTCGGGACTGCTCCTTGTGGGAGCCGGTGCGGATGTAGCAAGGCTTCTTCCGCCGTTGAACATTCAAGAGGAATATATTGACAGGGCAATTGATATAATTGATTCGGTATTGAGCTATTAAAGGTGCCTTCAAGAATTTTTTGACACAGGTAAATTAATAATATATAATATGTTTTATAATTATTCAAGGCTATGATGAGGATTAGTAGAGGGGAAGATTCTGAAAGAGAGGGAAACTCAGCGGCTGAAAGGTTTTCCAAGATTATTTCCTTTGAACCCGACCTTTGAGCTGCAGGTGAAAAGTCTGCCGCATGCCGGCGTTACAGGCGTCAAGTGGTCACATATTTAATGTATATGCGTTCAATTTGGGTGGTACCGCGAATAACCTTCGTCCCTTAACAGGGGGGAGGTTTTTTATTTTTTTAAGGAGGGAAAGACATGAAAGTATGCAGGGGCCATGTTATTGAAGCAATTCAACGCTGTACGGAAAAGGCAGAAAAATTGGGCATTGAAATAAATGGCAAAGCTGAAGAATAGCATGTTAAATTAAGAGCTTGGGAGTGATAGTATGGCTGATTATAATCGTATTGTCGTTAAGGTTGGTACATCTACTTTGACTTACGGGAACGGGAAGCTTAACCTGTCGGGTATAGAGCGCCTGTCTATGGTATTGTCGGACATTGCAAATCAAAATAAAGACGTTGTACTTGTGACGTCAGGTGCAATCGGGGTCGGCATGAGCAGGCTGGGATTCGAGGAAAGGCCTTCGAATATTGGATTAAAGCAGGCTTTGGCTGCAGTAGGCCAGGGTTTGCTTATGCAAACATATGAAAAGATGTTTGCAGAATACGGGCGGATTGTGGCACAGATACTTATAACCAGAGAAGATATTTTTTTGGAAGACAGGAGTACAAATGCAATAAATACATTTAATGCCCTTTTTAAACACAATGTCATACCGATAGTCAATGAAAATGATACCATTGCAACCGATGAAATCAAAATCGGGGATAATGATGTATTGTCCGCATATGTGGCAAAGCTGATAAAAGCCGATTTGCTGATATTATTGTCGGATATAGACGGCCTGTATGACAAAAATCCGGCTTTGGAAGGTGCAAAACTGATAAAAAGGGTATACAGCATCGATGACAGCATAACCGGTATTGCCGAAGATACCTCTTCCATCCTTGGCACCGGAGGCATGAGGACCAAAATAAACGCAGCAAGGATTGCTATGGAAAATGGAATACCAATGGCTATTGTAAACGGCAACAGGCCTGATAATATTTATGACATAATATCCGGACGGGAAGCAGGCACATTGTTTTTAACTGATGGAAGATGTTTTTTAAGAAAGGGATGATATTTATGGAAGATATTATTAAAAAGGCTTGCCTTGCGAAAAAAGCGGGAATTGTTTTGTCAAAAGCAGATACCGTGCAAAAGAATAAATGCCTTAGCCATATGATGGACGCAATTTCCGAAGACACCGAATATATACTGAATGAGAATCAAAAGGATATGGCGGCAGGGAGATTAAAGGGTATGAGCGAAGCCATGCTTGACAGGCTTCTCCTGGACAAAAAAAGGCTTGGTGGAATAATAGAAGGGCTTGGACAATTGATTACCCTTAAGGATCCGGTGGGGGAAGTAATAAATATGAATAAAATGCCTAACGGCCTTTTAATCGGGCAGGCCCGAGTTCCTCTGGGAGTGATAGGAATAATATATGAAGCAAGGCCGAATGTCACGGTAGATGCCGCATCCTTATGCATTAAGTCGGGAAATGCAGTTATATTGAGAGGCGGAAGCGAAGCTGTCAACTCTAACACAGCCCTTGTAAAATCATTAAGGAAAGCGCTCGCCGCATCAGGTTTGCCGGAGGATTCAATTTCGATTATTGAAGATACCTCAAGGGAAACCGCAATCAGGTTTATGAAGATGAACGAATATATAGATGTTCTGATACCCAGGGGAGGAGCCGGGCT
>JAGOLK010000109.1 GCA_017994115.1 Clostridia bacterium
GCAATAGAGCATATCAATAAATACGGCACAAAGCATTCCGAAGCAATTGTAACGGAAAACTATTCAAATTCAAGGAAGTTCCTGGCCGAAGTCGATGCTGCCGCCGTATATATAAATGCATCTACCAGGTTTACCGACGGAAATGAATTCGGGCTGGGGGCTGAAATCGGGATAAGCACCCAGAAGCTTCACGCAAGGGGGCCTATGGGATTAAAAGAGCTTACATCCACAAAGTACATCATATACGGTAACGGGCAGGTAAGATAAAAATTACAAATTTGTAACATATACAGGAGTTTTGCGATATTTGACGAAATATATACTAAGTTTGAATATATTATATTTTATTGGATTTTATGGGCAGCTGTGAAAAAAGCACCTGTTTTTTCGCAATTGCCTCTGAAAAGGAGAATTGGGATGGTAAACAGTAAGAGTCGCAAAACGGGTATTATAGTATTGACTGCAATTATCCTGGTGCTCTCTGCCGTTGTTATAAGCGCTGCAGACGGGGTAACCCCAGGTTCGGAACAAGATCCCATCGTTACACAGAGTTATGTAGAGCAGAAATCAGAGCAGATCAAGTATTATATTGACAGCCTGATTGCACAGGAAACAGCCAAGCTTAAAACTGAATTGGAGCTAAAGGGGCAGGAGATAGCCAAGCTGAGAGAAGAAATAAAAGACGCCGCAAAGGCGGCGGGGAAGTTTCAAGTAGTGGAAATGCAAAAGGGCCAGATGCTTATTGCAGGGGAAGGTGCGGAAATAATACCCAGATCCGGGAAGTTCTCTGCTATAGAAGATGCTTTTGGAGGCCTTTCGGATATTACTGCGGCAAAGGATCTTAAGAACGGCGAGGCTGTTGTCAATAACCATATGCTGATAGCGGCCAGGGGCGAAGGCAGAGGGTTAAAGGCACTTGCGGACAAATCCTTTCTTATAATTAAAGGCACTTATACCCTTCAATAGGCGGGGACGGATAACACCGGATGCACGGATAAACCACGGAAAAAAGGTTGGGTTTTTGTGGCTTTAGTGTTGTCCGGTTTTGTATTTACTTTACATTTAGGCGGCAATAATAATATAATAAGGTGACATATGAATCAGGGAAATGTAAAATGTTTAGTGTAAAACATATAGGAAGTATAAAAATGAAAGAAAGCATGATATTTGTAATGATATTGAAAGTATATGACAGGCTTGTATTCTACTATGAAAACAGCATGTTTTTCATTGTTATGCAGCGTTTAGGGCATGGCTTCGGGAAGCTTGCCGCCTCAAGCAGCATAATGAATTTTTTTGACAGGGAATGGAACATCGCGGATACATGGAAACAAAGCCTTGTATTCAGAATCCTCGCATCCCCCTTAAGCTGGTTCAGATATGCTTCGCAAAGGTTCTCAGAGGGAGTAAACGATGCTATTGAAGAGAGCAGGGTACTGAAGGTCATAAGAGTTTTTCCGGAGAACCTGTTTGATATGAGCACGAGGGTTTATGGGCTGCTTTTCATTACCTTTTCCGCAGTACAGGGGCTGTTGGATTTTAGCTCGGGAAGCATTATGGAATTGGCATTATTCCTGGGCGGTGCGGTGCTGATACTGATAAACAGGCCGGTAAAGGCCCTGGCGGAGGGCAGTATAGTCAGCAGGGTTATATATGGTTTTTTTAACGCGTCTTACGGTGCATTTTATGATAAAAGAACGGAAGATGAAGTTTTAAACAAAAGCTTTGAAATTACTGCGATCTTTGCAGGAATAGCATTGGGAGCGATATGGCATTTTCTGCAGCCGATGACCTTTGTTCTCGCAGTCGGAGGAATTGCCGCTCTTGTATTGGTGCTCTGGAGGTATGAGATAGGAGTTTTTGCCGTTGCGGGATTCATCCCTTTGGCTCCGACCATGGCTCTGCTGGGGCTGATCCTGCTCACCGCAGTATCATTTTTTATCAGGCTTTTCAGGGATAAGAGCATGAAGCTCAGGAGCACAATTCTGGATTATTTCGTAGTATTGTTTGGAATGGTGCTTCTCTACAGCTTCATTACATCATATACCCCAGGCAGCAGCATGCTTGCATTATTGATACATATGGCATTCATAGTGTTTTATTTCATATTGGTAAATACAATTAAGACCAGGCAGCAGCTTTATGTTTTGGCAGCACTGCTGGTGCTTTCAACAACCGTCACATCTCTATATGGACTATACCAGCTGAAGACTGTGGGAGCTACTTCCGAAGCGTGGGTGGATACAACGCTGTTTGAGGACATAAAGGCCCGGGTGGGCTCTACCTTCGAAAACCCCAACGTGCTGGGAGAATACCTGGTACTCATCATACCCGTTGCAATTGCCATGCTGTGGGGACAGAAGAGTTGGATATCAAAGCTTGTAACCCTTGGGCTGACGGCTATTATGCTCGGATGCCTCGTCTATACTTACTCAAGAGGTGCATATGTCGGATTGATACTGGCTTTTGCCTTATTTGCAGTGCTTAGGGACAGGAGGTTCATAATTCTTGGGGTAATCGGGCTGCTGATGCTTCCCTTTGTGTTGCCGGCTTCTGTAATCAACAGGTTTGCGAGTATCGGAAACCTGAACGATACATCTTCCTTCTACAGGATTTCCGTATGGCTGGGGTCTTTGAGGCTGGCGCAGGATTATTGGCTTTCGGGCATAGGACTGGGCTTGGAGCCCTTTAAGCTGGTTTATCCCAAGTATTCATTTAGCGCCGCATATGCTCACCATTCCCATAATATATACATACAGCTGCTGATAGAGACCGGCATAGCAGGCCTATTGATGTTCTTTGCAATTATAGCGGTTTATTACAAGGCTATGCTGGCAGGCTTTTATAAAACCAGAGACAGATTCATCTCCACCTTCATGATAGCCATTGCTTCCGGCATGGCAGGATATCTTGCCCAGGGAATGGTTGAGAATATATGGTACAACAACAGGGTGCTTCTGACCTTCTGGGTCATGCTGGCTTTCGGAATGATAGCCAAGGCTCTTATCACAGAGGATAATGAGGTGTCGGGCATATGATTAAGGTAATTCATGTATTAAGTGATATGAAAATAGGCGGAGCAGGCAGCTGGCTGCTGAATCTGCTTGGAGCCATAGATAAGGAGAAGTTTGAAATAAAGGTTGTGCTTCCGCAGGGGAGCATGCTTGCAGATAAGATAAAAAATTTAGGCTTTGAAGTAATAGCTGTTGACGGCATTAAGGACAAATCCTACGATGCCAGGGCTGTAAATCTTTTGTATTATATATTCAGGGCAGAAAAGCCGGATATTGTACATACCCATGCATCGCTGTCCGCAAGGCTTGCCGCAAAGAGGGCAGGAGCAAGAATAATTAATACCAAGCATTGTATTGACAGCCGTATAACCGGTATCAGGAGATTTGCGGGAGCTTTGATAAACGACAGATATAGTGACGGCATAATTGCCGTGTCAGAGGCTGTAAAACGGAATATTGCCGAAAACGGGGTGCCCGATGATAAGATATCGGTGATATATGGAGGTATAAACCCGGTTAAGGTGCTTGATGATAGAGAAAAAAGCCTTGCCAGGGAGAAATGGGGAATCGGAGAAGAAGTAGTTGTCGGAATTGTAGCCAGGCTTACCGAGGGTAAAGGTCATAAATATTTTATAGATGCAGCTGAAATTATTTCCCGGGACAATGACAATGTCAAGTTTTTTATTGCCGGTATCGGACCAAAGGAAGAAGAGCTAAAGGAGCTTATTAAACAGAAGGGGCTTACTGATAAGGTAGTTTTTACGGGCTTCGTGGATGAGATATATGAGGTATTTAATATTATAGACATTAATGTGATTTCTTCATTATCTGAAGCCCTATGCCTGTCACTAATCGAAGGGATGAGTGTCGGCAAACCTTCTGT
>JAGOLK010000038.1:0-5421 GCA_017994115.1 Clostridia bacterium
TGCTTCATCTCTTTGCTCGAGGTTCTCAACCTTTTTGTCCAGGCTTTCTTCCCTTTGGAGCAATCTTCTTTCGGCTCTCTGGATTTCGTTTCTTCTGTCACGAATCTCTCTGTCAAGTTCTGCCCTAAGTCTGTGAATCTCTTCTTTAGCCTCAAGAACAACTTCTTTCTTTTTTGTTTCCGATTGCTTCTCAGCTTCACTGACTATTTTTAATGCCTGCTCTTCAGCATTTTTTATTTTCGATTCAGCAATATATCTTCTCACTAAATACCCCAAAATGAAGGTAATTAGTGCAATTGCTATATATATTACATATTCGATAATATTTTCACCTCCTCATCAATTTATTTTATCGATTATCGGTAACGGTCTCCATTAATCCTTTTTCATAATCATCATTTTCTTAATTAACAAATAATGGCAACTACACTCCACTCTCAATTGATACACCATATCAGAATAATTCTATTACTTATACAAAATTTTGTCAAGTTATTGTGACAATTCAAACAATTTAAGGATGTTATGCAGAATTGCTTGAATTTTGCTGAAGAACTCTCAATCTTCTTCCTGTAAAAGCTCCTCTGCCGCCCTTTTACAGGCATCAATTCCAAAGCCTTTTCTATAAAGATAGTTAAGAAGCTTTAATTTCTTTTCCCGTCTGCTTCCTTTCAGGCTTGCTATCTTTTTCTTTGCGGCACTTAATGCGGATGCATAATCATCTATCTCAGCCTTATCAATCTCCTGCTGAATGATTTCCTTGTCCACTCCTTTAGCCGCGAGTTTTTGGTAGATGCTTCGCCGGCTTGTGCCTGCTGTATCCTTTATGCTTCTTATATAGCTTTCGGTATAGCTTTCATCATTTATATAACCTATTTCCTTCAAATATTCCAAAACTTTTTTTATGGCCTTTGGGTCATGCTGCTTGTCGCTGAGGCTCTTTTCAATTTCCATTTCTGTTTTTGGTGCGCGGGCAAGCATATAAAGGGCAGCTCTAAGAGCGCCCTTATATTGGATTATTTCCAGAGTATGATTAAATTCAAGCTCATTTAATTCCATGTCCTTTGACAAGTTCAGTTCCTGCAGGATGTCATCTTCAACGGAACATCTGTATTCTCCGTCAATATATATATTGTATCTCTTTGTATTCTTTTTTTGTTGCTCAATCCCAGTGATTCTCATGGAAACACCCTCATATTAGAATTCATCGTTTTCTTCGGAATCGAAGTCTGCGGCTTTTGCTTTGGATATTCCCAGGTTAAACATTTCCCTGAGCTTCTTATCCAGTTCCTTTGTGATATCGGGGTTATCCTTGAGATATTGCTTTGCATTTTCCCTGCCCTGTCCTATTCTTATATCTCCATAGGAAAACCATGCGCCGCTTTTCAATATAAAATCGTTGCTGACCGCCGCATCAAGAATACTGCCCTCTTTAGAAATGCCCTGACCGTACATGATATCGAACTCCGCCTGCTTGAAGGGAGGCGCCACTTTATTCTTGACAACCTTTACCCTTGTCCTGCTTCCGGTTAAATCATTTCCGAGCTTTATATTTTCTATCTTCCTGACTTCAAGCCTGACCGAAGCATAAAATTTAAGCGCCCTTCCGCCGGGAGTTGTTTCGGGATTGCCGAACATAACACCAACCTTTTCTCTAAGCTGGTTGATGAATATAACTGTAGTCCTGGATTTGCTGATAGCGCCGGCAAGCTTTCTGAGTGCCTGTGACATAAGCCTTGCCTGCAGTCCCACATGAGCGTCTCCCATTTCACCGTCTATTTCCGCTTTGGGAACCAGTGCCGCAACAGAGTCAACAACAACTACGTCAATTGCTCCGCTCCGAACAAGTGTTTCCGCTATTTCAAGCCCTTGCTCCCCTGTATCCGGCTGAGATACTATCAGGTTCTCGATATCCACTCCAAGATTCTTGGCATATAGGGGATCCAATGCGTGTTCCGCATCTATAAAGGCTGCTTCACCGCCGTTCTTCTGTGCTTCTGCAATAACATGCAGCGCTACGGTAGTCTTTCCCGAGGATTCAGGCCCGAATATCTCGACAATTCTTCCTCTGGGAACTCCGCCTATTCCCAATGCTATATCAAGTTCTATAGAGCCTGTGGAAACAGCTTCAACATTCATTTTTGTGGCATCGCCAAGCTTCATAATGGAGCCTTTTCCGAATTGCTTTTCAACCTGGCTGAGAGCCAGTTCTATTGCTTTCTTTTTATCGTTCATTGCTGAGCACATTAATTCCTGCACCGTCCTTTCATCACTTATGCCCTTAAGGCAAATCGAACAAATGTTCTTATGTTTCTATTATATTATATTGCTAGTTGTTAGTCAAGAAAATTACATAATTTTACTGTTTTTATCCTGATAAAAGTTCTCTTCTGAGAAAGTCAAGGGCTCTGCTGCTTGAACCCCATCTTATTCTGTTCCTGTTTCCGGTCAGCATGATTTTTTGCACATTTACGGAATTGCCTATTGCTATACCTATATAACAAAGCCCTACCGGCTTTTCGGCGCTTCCTCCGTCAGGCCCTGCTATACCGGTTATGGAAAGCCCGATATCCGTATTGCTGAGCTTTTTTGCGCCGACAGCCATTTCTTCCGCCGTCTGCGGGCTCACAGCCCCGTATTTTCTTATGGTTTCTTCCTTAACCTTTAGTATGTTTATTTTGGATTCATTACTGTAACTGACGACTCCGGAGATTAAACTTGCAGAGGCTCCCGGAATATCTGTCAGGCGGCTTGCGACAAGCCCTCCGGTGCATGATTCCGCCAGTGAAATAGTCAGGTTTTTTTTCTGAAGCAGCTTCAATACCGCCTCTTCCAGTGTTTCTTCATTGCAGCCGTATATATTGTCATCAAGTATTGCTCTTACTTTTTGTTCCATTTCAGCAATAAGACTGTCAGCTTCCTCCGGTATACCTGTTTTTGCAGTAATTCGCAGATGTACTTCCCCGTCCTTGGCGTAGGGAGCAATTGTCGGATTGGCCTGGCTGTCGAATATATCTTTCAGCATGTGCTCAACGGCTGACTCTCCAACTCCAATCACCCGGAGTACTTTCGACCTGATTGTTGAATCTGTTTTGGACTTGAGATAGGGGAGCACTTTGCTCTCAAACATCGGATATAATTCTTTCGGCGGGCCCGGCAGCATTATTACGATTTTCCCTTCTTTTTCTATCAGCACACCCGGAGCAGTGCCGTTGTTGTTTTCAAGTACAACGGTGCCTTCAGGAATATATCCCTGCTTGATATTGTTTTCTGTCATGATTCTTCCGGTTGTAATGAAAATTTTTTTTATTCTCTCTATGCTTTCTTCATCAGGGAGCAGTTTCAAACCCATAGCCTGTGCAGCCCCTTCTTTTGTAATGTCATCTGCTGTCGGCCCCAAGCCGCCGCTTGTAATAACAATATCCGATCGTTCAAGGCTTGTTTTGATTGTTTCGGTCAGCCTTTTCAGATTATCTCCCACAACTACATGATAGTATACGTCAATCCCCAGATCCGCCAGCTTCTGTGACAGGTACTGCGCATTGGTGTTGACGATATTCCCTAAAAGCAACTCCGTACCAACTGCAATAATTTCGCCTTTCATGCAAAAACCTCCTAAAGAGACATTATTTCATTCTTGTTATAACCTGCATATTCTTCTTAAAATAATCAATTCCGGATATCACTGTACTTATAAGCGCGGCATAGGTCATTACGGCGTCAACGGGCAGATTTAAGAGGCTGAAGGGATAGTTATCCATAAGCAGTATTACTATTGCTATTATTTGAGTTACTGTTTTTATCTTCCCGTAGCTGCTGGCGGCAATAATGATATTCTGGGCGGCTGCCAGGGTTCTGAGCCCGGTTACGGCAAACTCCCTTGCAAGTATTGTGAAAACAATCCATGCTTCTATCCTGCCGAGCTGTATAAGTACTAAGAAAGCGGCTGTGACAAGCAGTTTGTCTGCAAGAGGATCCATGAATTTGCCAAAGTCGGTAATCATATTGTATTTACGGGCAATATATCCGTCCAGCTTGTCGGTAAGCGAGGCTGCAAGAAATACCGCAACGGCGGCTGTCATATGATAAGGAAATTCTACGACAGCAAACAGTAAAAAAACCGGAATCATAAGTATTCTGATAATTGTTATTTTATTTGCCAGGTTCATCTGTTCTCTCCCCCATTAAGTCATATTCATATGCCTTTTTTATGGTTACGCTGCAGAAATCCCCGGGGATAATTTCCTTGTTCGATTTAAAATAAACCTTCCCGTCTATTTCAGGGGCATCCATGCAGCTTCGCCCAAAGTATTCATTATCGGAAGCACCTTCCACAAGCACCTTCAGTGTTTGACCGACAAGCTTCCGGTTGTATTCCAGCGAAATATTCTTTTGAAGAAGCATTATTTTTTCGAGCCTTTCCTGCTTTACGGCTTCTTCAACCTGGTTCGGCATATTAAAAGCCGGGGTATCTTCTTCTTTTGAATATGCAAATACTCCCAGCCTGTTGAACTTCTTTTCTGAAACAAAGTCATACAGCTCTTTGAAATCTTCCTCCGTCTCTCCCGGAAACCCCACGATAAGAGTTGTCCTGAGTATGATGCCCGGTATTCTTTTCCTGAGCTTTTCAATCAGCCGGAGTATCTGCTCCCGGCTGCTTCTCCTGCCCATCTTTTTAAGTATCCTGTTGCTGGCATGCTGTATGGGGATATCAAGGTATTTGCAGATTTTATCTTCTCTTGCAATGACTTCTATGAGTTCATCGTTGAATTCATCAGGATATGAATAAAGAAGCCTTATCCATTCGATACCATTGATTTCCGCCAGCTTTTTTAACAATTCGCTTAACTGCCGGCTTTTATACAAATCAAGTCCATACCTTGTTATATCCTGAGCTATGACATTTACTTCCTTTATTCCGTTCCTTGACAGCTCCTTTGCTTCCTCAAGTATGTCTTCCGTTTTTCGGCTGCGGTACCTTCCCCTCAAGGCAGGTATTATGCAATAGCTGCATCTGTTGTCGCAGCCTTCGGCTATCTTAAGGTACGAGGATGCACCGAAGCCTGAAATGTGCCGGGGAAGCTTATCTATATCAATCAGTTCCTGATGCCCGTACAGGACTACCTTCTCGCCCTGCAGTGCTTTACTTATCACTTCCGTAACGTCCTTATAATCTCCGGTGCCGATTACCGCATCCAATTCGGGAAGCTCTTTGATAAGCTCATCCTTATAGCGTTCCGCAAGGCAGCCTGTTGCCATAAGCACCTTGCATCTGCCGTTTTTTTTGTAATCGGACATTTCAAGAATGGTGTCTATGGATTCCTGCTTTGCGCTTTCTATGAAACCGCAGGTGTTTATGATTATTACCTCCGCGATATTGGCATTATCCGTAACTTCATAATCATTATTAAGGATGCTCTT
>JAGOLK010000038.1:5521-18349 GCA_017994115.1 Clostridia bacterium
ACATTTCAAGAATGGTGTCTATGGATTCCTGCTTTGCGCTTTCTATGAAACCGCAGGTGTTTATGATTATTACCTCCGCGATATTGGCATTATCCGTAACTTCATAATCATTATTAAGGATGCTCTTGACCATAACCTCTGAATCAATAAGGTTCTTTGAGCATCCAAGGGATATGATTGCAACTTTAAGACTCAACAAATTCGCTCCTTCCAAAAACTAATCTTCCAAGTCCTCTCTGCTCAAAAGAACCTTTCTGGGCTTACTGCCTTCATAGCCTCCGATTATCCTGCGTTCCTCCATCTGGTCTATCAGCCTTGCCGCCCTGCTGTAGCCTATTCTTAACCTTCTCTGAAGCATGAGTATCGACGCCTGCCCGCTTTCCACAACAATTCTTATTGCATTGTTCAACAGCTCGTCAACTTCTGCGTCCTCATCAATTTCTACACTTTGCTCGATTTCTTTAATTATTTTATTGTCAAAGCTTGCAGGAACCTGTTCCTTAATATAGGCCACAAGCTTTTCTATTTCCTTCTCGGATACAAAGGCACACTGTACCCTGACGGGTTTTGCCGCTCCGACAGGATAGAACAGGGCATCGCCTTTTCCCAAAAGCTTTTCTGCACCGCCCATATCAAGTATAGTTCTTGAATCAATGTGTGATGATACAGCAAAGGATATCCTTGAGGGGATGTTTGCCTTGATAAGCCCCGTAATTACATCAACAGATGGCCTTTGAGTAGCCACAACCAGGTGTATTCCGGCGGCACGGGCCATCTGCGCCAATCTGCAGATAGAGTCTTCCACTTCACTTGGCGCAACCATCATCAAATCGGCCAGTTCATCTATAACGACAACTATTTGCGGCATTTTGGCCAGTTCTTCCTTGTTCAGGTTGTTATAGCCGTATATATCCCTTACGTTATTTGCCGCAAATTTCTTGTAACGCTCGGTCATTTCCGTTACGGCCCAGTTCAATGCTCCCGCGGCCTTTTTAGGATCTGTCACCACCGGCACCAAAAGGTGCGGGATGTTCTTGTATACGCTGAGTTCAACAACTTTGGGATCTATAAGCAGCAGTTTTACTTCTTCGGGAGTTGCTTTATACAATATGCTTGCGATAAGTGTGTTTATACACACGCTTTTACCTGAACCGGTAGATCCGGCAATCAGAAGATGAGGCATTTTGGCAAGGTCCGCCACAATATTTGCCCCTGCTACATCTTTTCCCAATGCAAAGGATATTTTTGATTTATGCTTTCTGAACTCTTCCGATTCCAGCACTTCCCTCAAAAGCACGCTGGTTATGTCCTTATTGGGTACTTCTATTCCAATGGCCGCTTTTCCGGGTATGGGCGCTTCTATTCTTATATCGGGGGATGCAAGGCTGAGAGATATATCATCCGCAAGGCTCAATATCTTGCTTACCTTTACCCCAGGGCTTAACTGCAGTTCATATCTTGTAATCGTCGGGCCGACAGAAACCTGGGCAATGCTGGCACTGACACCGAAGTTTTTCAGAGTATCCTCAAGTATCTTTACATTGTTCATTACCTCTTTCTTCCCGTTGCCTGATTTATTCTCCGCCGGCAATGCAAGGAGGCCGGTGCCGGGAAGCTTGTAATTCACGTAATGTATGTTGCTGACAGGTACTATGCTTGGAATGTTTTCCCTGCTTGTTTTATCCTTGTTCCTGGCTTTGTCATCGGCTTCATTCTCCGCCGCGCCCTTGAAATCCTTATCGAAACGTTTTGTAAAGTCAAGAATCTTTATTTTTTTATCTATGTTCTTTATTCTTTCTTCATCGTCAGCTTCTGATGATTCAATATCGTTGTGATGCTTTACGGGTATTTTTCTCTGCAATTCCTTTGTTACTGCGGCTTCTTTGTTTTTGCTCCTTAAAAGTGAATAGATATCCGATGCGGATTGTTTTATGTACTGAAGGATTCGCATGGATGATACCTCGGTGAACATCAGTATTGATATTATGTAGAGTGACGAAACTATCGCTATGGTGCCTATCATTCCAAAAAGCCTTACAAAGGCATAGCCAAACAAGGCTCCCACTGCTCCTCCCCCTGCATTTAGAATGCCCAGGGAAAAATAGTATCTGACAGCATCGAGCCATTTGGCATCCGCATTTTCAATCCCTTTATAGTTTGCCAAAAAAAGCACTATAAGTGTGGACAGCAAAAATATACAGAAAGAAAAAAACTTAATATTAATGCGGATTTCATTCTTTCTATATACCAAAGCCAGCCCCAGAATGATTATGAGTACCGGCACTATGTAAGCACCGAGACCGAAGGTTCCCAGAAAAAATAACCTGACTTTTTCTCCTACAATTCCTGAATTGCTGCTGAAAAGGCTTATATATATGTATATACTGGCTAATATCAGAGACACTCCAGCTATTTCATAGTTTAAATCGTTTTCCTTTCTCTTCCCTGACAAGTTATCACCTCTTAATAAAAGTATTTAAACTTAATGCTATTATAGCTTTATTATTGAAAAAACTCAAGGACCTGACGTTTCCGGCAGATCCTTGACAAATGTTACAATGCTCTCCAATCCTTTGTATTCAATTATTCTTTTGATTTTCCGCTGCCTTTGAAGCTGCTATCAGGCTCTGCAGCTTTGCAAGCGCCTGATGAAGCCCTCCAATCTCCCTTATAATGCCGTATTTTACTGCCTCCGCTCCCACAAGCACTGTTCCTATATCGTTTGCCAGCTCGCTTGTTGTAAACATCAGTCTTTTTATTGTATCAACGTCTATATTGCTGTGCTCCACTATAAACCTGATAATTCGCTCCTGCATTTTATTAAAATAGTCAAAGGTCTGAGGTACGCCGATGACCAGGCCGTTCATTCTTATGGGATGTATTGTCATGGTCGCTGTGGGCGCAATGTAGGAATGTGTTGCAGAAACAGCAAGGGGAACTCCGATGCTGTGTCCTCCTCCAAGTACAAGGGACACTGACGGTTTTTTCATGCTTACTATAAGCTCCGATAATGCAAGCCCCGCCTCGACATCCCCTCCCACCGTGTTCAGAATTAACAGCAGCCCCTCAATCTCAGGGTTTTCCTCTACAGCTACAATCTGCGGTATTATATGTTCATATTTTGTTGATTTGTTTTGCGGCGGAAGCACCATATGCCCTTCTATCTGGCCTATTATTGTAATGCAGTGTATATTGCTCCTGAATTGCGGCACTCTGACTTCGCCCAGTTCTTTAATATTTTCATTGGCATTATTCTTAGCCTCTTTTTCTTTATCTGCTCCATCTGCTTCTGTCAAGGAAATCACTCTCCCGATTTTTTTCGTTAGCCGTTGTGCATTCAGCTATACATTTAAATAATATTTTTACCTTAATAAAATAAAAAATACGACATTGTCGTATTTTTTGAAGGGATACGTGCACTATTCTTTTCTTATTGCTTCAAGAGCGCTGAGATTCATTGCACGGTGCGCAGGGTAAAATCCCGATACAAGTCCGATAATTGTCGTAAACAGCATTGCGCTAACCGCAAGCCATAAAGGTATTATTGAGGGCTTGCTTCCTCCTCCGGGCGGGCCGAAGAAGCCAATCAATGCAAAGCCTGCCGTATTAAGCCCGTAGGATACTCCATAGCTCAGCAGCAATCCGATTATTCCTCCTAAAAGCCCTATCATTGATGCTTCAAAAAGAAACATCCTTTTTATATCTCCCAGAGAAGAGCCGATTACCTTCATGATACCTATTTCTCTTGTGCGTTCATAGATAGACATTACCATTGTATTGGTAATTCCTATGGATGCTACCAGAAGGGATACCGCACCGATTGCACCGAGAACGATTCTTATGCTGGATGTGGTTTTTTGCATTGATTCAAGAATGTCGGTAAGGCTGTCTGCAAAAAATCCCATATCCTTAATTTGCTTTTGTATGCTTTGTACATCCTTTATATCTTTCACTTTTACTATGATTCTTGAATAGCCCTTAATATCTCTATAATCTCCTGAATTATCATTCTGACTCTTACCCTTGTTGAAATCCTTTACAATTTTTTTAAGCTCGGAAATGTCCATGAACATGCTCATGTAATATTCATAGCTTCCTTCTTCAAGCAAACCGACTCCATTTATTTTATATGTTTTGGGCTTTATCTGAACCGAAGAATCCCCATACATGAATTCCTCTCCATAAGACATATCCAGTGAAAGAGTGATTCTGTCACTCAAAAGGTCTATATCCGGTGTGCTTCTGCCAAACCTTCGCCTTTGCGACTCCTTGGGGTTATATAAGTTATTCTTTACTCCGAAACCGAATACTACATTCATTTTATCCCCGGCACCCAGCAGCCTTCCTTCAGAGGCTTTCAAACCCAGCTTATCCATGTGCTCGGGATTGATTCCATGAAGCTGGACATAGCCAAAATACTTGCCAAGCTTTATTTTTCCGTGAGTCTCAATGAAGGGAATCACTGCTTCAACTCCGTCAATTCTTGCAAAATCTGACACTGCGGCATCATCCAAATCCCGCATTTCCGCAGAATTTGCCCGTCCCGCCTCTGCTTCGTCATAAATATAGTACATACCTGTTTCGGGAGATCTCACATTTATTGAATTAAGGCTTCCCATTCTGGATATTTCACTCTTGAAGCCTTCATTCATGCCTATACCTATTGAAACCATTATTACAATTGAAGCAGTGCCTATTACTACTCCCATTACCGTGAGCATTGTTCTCATTTTCCTTCTGAGAAGGTTTTTAAAGACTATCCTTACTATATCTATCCTATTCATCCAGATCCATAGCCTTCCTTCTCTTGTTTCTAATCAGCCTCCTGGCGGTGAAAACCCCTGCAGCGGCAACAACAATACAAACCCAGAAAAACCAGTTCTTTACGGTGTATTTCATTATTTTATCCTTTGTGCTCATGGGAGGCATGGGCATCTCTCCGCCGGGCATCTCCCTGGGAGGCATTTCAATCGCATTTATCGAAAATTCCCTCTCATAGGTGAACTCCTCCCCTGAGGGATCCTCATAGCTGAATACTACTTTTCCTTTGGCAGTTCCGGGCTTCGTTGGCGTTATCATTGCTTCATAGTAGTCACTGGAGCCTGATTCAAAATTTCCTATGAAGGCTTCTCCGTTTTCTATCTGGAAATCACCTTCAATCTTTATCATCAGGTTGGACAACTTTGTTTTTCCCTTGTTATAATACTGAAGGCTTACAGGAATGGGCTGGCCGATAAATACTTCCGGCGGGAGCCCAATTTCCGATGCATCCAGCTTTGATTGCTGTATTACGGGAATTCCTACCAGCTCCTCCGCTTTGTACTCGGTACCTTCATCATCCTGGTATTCGATATTAGCGGTTATATTGTAGTACTTGGGCTGGGCATCGGGAATAGTGTACATTGTGATGCTTCTTACAGCAGTACCCTTGGGCTTTATGGCATCAACGAAAAATGTATTGCTGCTTCCCACCGGTGTGAATACCACATTTCCCTCTTTATCAGAATCGATTCCTGTCAGATATATCTTTATATTTTTTACTTCCTTTGTACTGCTTGTATTCATGAAGGTCAGATCCATGCTGAATTCCTCACCTGCCCTGACCAGCTTCGGTTCAAAATTATAGTTGCTTATTATAATTTTGGGAGTAATCTTGCTGTTTACACCGTTTACATATACTCCCGCATACTGGTTAACTGAATACTTTGAGTCCTCCTTCTCCGCATCTTCATATTCCAGGCCTATCATTATGTTATAATTCTGTGTCTTTGTTTCATTATTGGCATAGAGCACGTATTCCAGCTTCTGCTGTTCTCCCGCAGCCAGGTTCTCAATGATTCTGACATCCGGAGATTTGGATATTATGCCTTCGTCTCCCTTAATTGTTATTTTGATATTCCTTGCAGAGGATTTGCCTTCATTAAGAACATCAAAGCTGAGCATGAAGTTCTCATTGGCTTTGACTTCCTGAGGCATAACCGTTATATTGCCGATAGCTACATTGGAACTCTTTTGTTCACCCTGTACGTTTATAAAAAAGCCGGCATCATTTGAGTAGCTGTTGTTTCTCTGGTCTTTATAATCCATTTTTACGTTCAGCCCATAATTACCGCTGGCCATGGAATCTGCAGCCATAAGGCTTACAACTATGTTCTTTTTCCCATTGCCTTCAATTCTGTCAAAATACCAGCTGTCAACGCCGCTGGAAAGGGTAAACCCGTCCTTGTTCAAGTCCCCGACTGAAAGCTTTACGTTTTTGGCTTCCAGGTCTCCCATATTGGCAACATTAAAGCTCACCTGGAATTTCGCTCCTGCCTTTACAGGAGAGGTGCTGTACTTTATATCCTGAATCATAAGCATGGGCTCATTTTTGCTGTTGGTAACCTTTACATATATTTTGTCATTGCTGGTGAATAAGTTGTTCCTCAAATTATAATAATTGAATTGAACATCTAATTCATAGGTCTTTTCTTCAGCGTAGGGCTTTACCTTGAGATTGAAGATTAATCCTTCGCTTTTATTGGCATTTAAACTGCCGATTGATTGTACAAGGCTGAGACTGTCTATTTCAAAAGGATTATCGCCGCTGTCCGTGAGAGAAAGCTTGGCAGTGACATCTTTGGCTGAATACCTGCTTTCATTAGTTACTGTTAAGGATATTTTCATGGTCTCTCCCGCAGCAGCCACAGGAATGGATGAGCTTTCTATAACGAGCTTGGGTTCATTGGCGGAGCTGCCTGAAGGCGGATTGACACTTTCTTCGCTTATCTCTGCAATTTCTAAATTATATATCAGTTCGCCCACAGCTGTACCGCTTCTGGAATAATCTATCTTAATCGGAAGACTGTTGCTTCCTCCGAGATACTTTAAATTGACACTATATTGCCTTCTCAGATTCGCAGATGAAACATTGAAATCTCCTCCCAGCACGCTGAAGTTAGCGCCGGTTTCGATTCTGAAGTCAAAGCTGTCTATTTCACCTGTGTTATCCTCATCAATTGTAAAATATAGTGTGAAAATGTCCCCGTCCAATAACCTTGATTCATTAACATAGTATGTTACTTCAAAATCATCATAAACATTTGCCGATACATTAATAGCCGGCAGACCCGCAATTACTATTACAGCCGCTAAAAAAACAATAAAAAATTTCCTTTTCATATTAACCCCTTCCCGCCTTTTCACTCAGCATATCGATTTTTTCTACGTTTCCGTCCTTTATATATATGATTCGGTTTGCATACCCGGCTATTTCCAGGTCATGAGTCACGATAATAAGTGTTTGCTTGTATTCCTCGGCCATTCCGGTTATCAGGTCCATTATTTCGATGGAGGTTCTGGTATCCAGGTTACCCGTAGGCTCATCAGCATAGACTATCTCAGGGTTTGAGATAAAGGCTCTTGCGATACTTACACGCTGCTGCTGCCCACCGCTCATTTGTGAGGGCTTGTGATTCATCCGGTCACCCAGGCCGACAGCCTTCAGCAAGGACTTAGCCTTTTTCTCTCTTACAGACTTGGGCACTCCTTTGAATATCAGCGGCAAAGTAACGTTTTCCAAAGCAGTAAAGTGTTCAAGCAGATTATAGGATTGGAAAACAAAGCCTATGTATTTTTGCCGAAGCTTTGCCAGCTGTTTTTCATTCAGGCTTTCAAGGTTATAGTTCTTTATTTTCACTTCTCCCTTTGTTGGTTTTTCAAGGCCTGCCATAAGATTCAGAAGGGTCGATTTGCCCGAGCCGGATGTGCCTAACAGGCAGCAGACTTCTTTTTCTTCAATTTCAAAGCTTATGTTGTCCAGGGCTATGACCTTTTCGTTTCCCATTCTGTATACTTTTCTGACATTTTTGAGCTGTATGATTTTATCCATATTACCCACTCTTCCATAAAAAACTGCGCTTGTCAGTGCATCCTATTATTAGACTAATATTTTCCTGTTTTGTTTCACTTTTTTTAGAAATTCCCGATTATTTCAATACATTAATATATTAGCACAAACCGGCATAAAAAAGAATTCCTCAGGTATCCTTTGGAAACAGAGGAATTCATTTATAACGGGAAAAAGATGCCTCACAGGTTCTGAATTGCCGGTTTTCCCAGCTCAAACTCATGATGCAGTGCATTTACGGCAGTATTTGTATTTATGCTTTCTATCAGGCAGGAAATAGTCGTATGGGAGTCGGATGTCTGCAGGATCTCAATATTGTGTTTTGCCAGGGTCCTTATTGCTTTTGCCATTACACCCGGAACCCCGCGCATTTTGTTTCCGATTATCGTCACCTTGCTGCAATCCTTTTTCAGCTCATAGTTATATCCGTATCGGTTCAGCGCTGTTTCAAGCTTTTCAACATCATCATCAACAATAATAAATAATTTAAAATCAGGATTAACATTAATCATATCGATGCTGATTCCCTCCGAAGCGATTGCACTGAACAGATGGCTGTCATTCTCATATTCCTTTGCCGAACCGTCAAACAGTATTCTTACTCTCGTTCTTCCGCCTACATGGGCCACAGCCGTCAGCAATTTATCATTCTTATCATATCTGTATCTTCGGTTTTTATCACAATTGGTAATCAATGTGCCTGCCGAGTCTGACATTGTATTCTTGATAAATATCGGAAGATTGCTTCTCATTGCAACCTCTACCGCTCTGGGATGAATTACTCTTGCACCGTATTCCGCCATTTGAAAAACTTCGTTGTAATATATGGTACCAATTACCGCAGCATCCGGAACAATTTTTGGGTCCGCCGTCATGACGCCTTCAACATCCGTATATATTTCAACCGCCTCAGCATTAAGGGCTTCACCGATTATCGCACCTGTGACATCGCTTCCGCCTCTTCCGAGAGTTGTTATTTCACCCTTCTCCGATATGCCCTGAAAGCCTGCAATAACAGGTATGAGCCCCTTTTCAATGCATTCTTTTATATAAAGGGGCTCCACTCTTAAGACTTCAGCGTCACCGAATTTCTCGTCAGTTATTATTCCGGATTGCCCGCCCGTCAGTACTATATTGTCATAGCCTCTTTTTTTAATTGTATTAGACAGTACAACACAGGATATTATCTCACCGCAGGACATAATCATATCCAGCTCTCTGGGATTGTTTTTGACTCCTGCGGAAGCTGCAAGGTTTATAAGGGTATCTGTGGCATAGGGGTCACCTTTTCTTCCTATTGCAGAAACAACAACAATAGGCAAAAACCCTTTTTTCACTGCACTTTCTATTTTGTCAACCACCAGTTCTCTTCTTTCCTGAGTTGATACTGAGGTTCCGCCAAATTTTTGTACAATTATCTTCATGTGATTGTTCCTCTCTATTTAGATTTCTCAATTATCATTGGCTGAAGCTGCTTCCCTTCCAATGCCATTTCAACAGTTGGTATCAAAAGCTCCATATCGGCAATCATAGAATTTCTTTTTGCAGCAGGATTATCCTGCCAGAAGGGGATAAAGTAGTAATACTTTGAGTTCAGCAGTACAGCCAGGTTCTTCGCATTCAAACCCAGTGCGTCGTTTGTGGAAATCCCTACTACAATTGGCTTGCCGTTTCTTACATGAGCCTTTGCCGCCATTAACACAGGCGTATCAGTTATCGCATTTGCCAGTTTTGATAAAGTATTGCCTGTAGGGAATAAGTTTGCAGCTAAAACTCTTTGA
This sequence comes from Clostridia bacterium, assembly GCA_017994115.1. Classification (GTDB taxonomy): domain Bacteria; phylum Bacillota; class Clostridia; order Lutisporales; family Lutisporaceae; genus BRH-c25. The sequence goes on from JAGOLK010000038.1 coordinate 15,191, forward strand.
TTATTTTATCCAAAGCCTTGCAAATAACTGTTTTATTCTCATCCGAAGCCAGTTCCGCAAGCTTGTTCAGTATTAATGTTATTGAGTCCGCAGCATTTCTTAATTGTAAATTATCCGGTATATCACTGCTGTATATTATATGATTCCTGGTTTTCTCCAGATTCTTGACAGTATCAAGTATAATTTCATCAGCAGTCAGGTGCCTTCTTATAATATCGGAAATACTTCGGCTCTGAGTTATGTTTTTTTGTTCCAAAGCCTTTATAGCCTTTTCAAAAAGTATCCATTTTTCAACGAAGGAATTGAGCTGCTCATTCTCTTTACCGAGAAGCATCTGTTTTTGGATGGATATGTACGGATTATTGAAGCTTGATTCAAATTTTGCTTCAACATACTGTCTATAGTAATCGGGGTAATGATTCAATATAAGATCCGCAAAACAATCCACTATGGTTTTGGATCCTACGGATTCCTTCATTTTGTCAAAAGAATCCAGGTACATATGTATTTCCTTCGGATTATCCATGCCTATCTTTTGAAGAAATTTCAGCAGAATATCAACTCTGCCGATGAAGCAGCCTTCCGGAAAGCTGCCGGATATCTTTTCCCTCAAAAGGGCGGCAAGCTCGTAATGATTGTTGAATTGCTGCTCCATTGAGGCTATCCTTTGTTTGAATGACTTTTGTAGCCTTTCCAAAGCTATTTCCCCCGAAAGTACAAGGCCGTTAAGCTCATCCAATATGTTGAATTCCTCCTCGGAAAGCTTTCCTATCTGAGGCTTGTAGGCAAGGTCATGTTCCACTTCCGCCCATGCGTGCATAAGGGCTGATGCTATCTGTATCTCTACCTGGGCGTGTGCGAATCTCTTATTGTTCTCCTCCAGCTTTTCCTCTTTTATCTTTACTCTGTAATGAACGGCATCATAGCCCGTGAAACGCCTTTTGAACGGATTATCCTGATGCTGCTTCTGCTCGGAATTCGGGAATTTTTTCGTTTTTCTGGTAATGAACTCGTTTTCAATAAGCCTCCCTATTTCCTCCCTGTCGCCGGGAAAATAAATTGCTATTCTCACTCCGGAAAGATCCACTATATCCCGGTATATCTGTTCGATGCTCTGATATTTTTTGATGGCATTCCTTTTCATCAGCTTATCCTTGAGGCTTTCGGGCTTTTTCGCGCGATAGGTCACAATAGCTCTGATTCCGCTTCTGTGTATTATGGTTTCACAAATCATCGCCACCTGATGAGCCAATTCGTTGTAAAAATCATATTCCTTGGCGTATCTTAACAGAAAGGTATCGATAATGCTCATAGGGCTTCTCCTTTTATAGGTAATAATATAACTCTTTCTACTAAATTATAGCAATTCTGCCCTCCGGGTACAACATGCTTAAAGTGCGGAATTTCATGCCGCAGTTTTTTCAATTTTTTAGGTACTTATTATTCAATGAGTGTTAATATAATTTACTAAGCAGAAAAATGTAAGGTGAGCAAATGGCAGACAAGGAAAGTTTGAGGGCTGCGCTTTATATCAGGGTCAGTACTGAAGAACAGGCTCTGGATGGCCAATCCGCAGATGCACAGGCTGAAACCCTTAAGCAATATTGCATTGCTTTCGGTATATCGATATATGATTATTATATGGATCTGGGTGTTTCCGGCAAGAGTATGAAGGACAGGCATGAGCTGAAGCGGCTTATTGAAGATTGTAAAAGCCGTTTTTTTGATATTGTGCTGGTCTGGAAAATCTCCAGGCTGTCCAGAAATCTTAAAGACCTGTTATATCTCATAGATATTTTTGAAAATAACGGTGTATGTTTTGCCAGCTGCTCCGAAAAGTTTGACACATCAACACCGATTGGCCGCATGACATTGCAGCTTCTTGGCTCAGTTGCGGAATTTGAGCGGAATACTATTGTTGAGAATGTAAAGCTGGGGCTTAAGGAGTTTGCAAGAAAGGGAGGGAAATCATCTACGGTACTGGGTTATGACAATATTGACAAAAAACTCGTTGTAAATGAAGAGGAAGCAGGAATAGTCCGGTTGATATTCAGGTTATATGCTGAAGGCGGCATGAACTGTTCCGCCATAGCAGGATATCTGAACAGCATGGGGTTAAAGACTAAGAGAGGCTGTGAATTCAGAGGCAGCAGCATATCATATATCCTGCACAATACGGTCTACATCGGTATCAACAGGCACTTGATAGGCAAGGAAAACCAGTACAGCGTCAAGGGAACCCATGATGCAATAATTGATGATGAGCTGTGGAATAAAGCTCAAAAAGCAAGTACCGGAACGAGAAAGAGAACTTCACGGAAAGCATCCGATTATTCGGGGATGCAATTAAAAGCCTTTTGCATGAAGTGCGGAATGCCGCTTACCAGCTTTCATGCTTCCTCAAAGGGCAAAAAGTATATTTATCTGAGATGCCGCAATTGTTCAAATTATGTGAATGCCGAAAAGCTTACGAAAGCGGTTCTTGAAGCAATTGAGCCGATTACGGGAAAAAAGGAGCCGTCAATGCACAGGCAGCTGCCAGAACTCCCGATAAAAAGGATAGAAGCATATAAGGGCGATGTCAACGTAGTTTTGAAATTGTAAAACCATTCCCTGTACAGGGTGCTATTACTAAAACATCCAACATGTTCCCGGGGCCTATGGGTTCAGCATCTTCTATGGTTTTTATCACACTGTTGCCGGTAATTTCCTCAAATCGCCTAAGCCAGTCCTCCGCTTTTCCGAATCTGGTGTCCATTGAAGCAGCATTTGTTGAAAATATCGGGTATACATTGGCTTTTTGCTTAATTAGCTTTTCTGCCTCGGGAATTATTTTATCAAAGGTGCAAAAGGATCCGGTAACTGCCAATCCTATATTCAAGCCTTCAACTTTCATTATTAAACTCCTTTCTGCCGATCAGCACATAAATATTTTTTTATTGTGCTGTAAATATATTCGGCTGCTGATTTACATGCGGCTTTACCCGGGATTCCCTGGGCATGTATTGCTTTTATGCCTTTTTTTGAGGCGCAGTCAAAATCAGTTCCTCCGGGCGCTGAAGCCAGATCAAGTATGAGAGCTTCCTGCTTCACCAAATCAAGCATATTGCTGTCCAGCAGCATTGCAGGGACGGTATTGATTATTATATCCATTTCACC
>JAGOLK010000039.1 GCA_017994115.1 Clostridia bacterium
GCACTTTTTTATTTGTGTATTTTTTAACAATGATGTAAAATATGAATTGTAGCAGAAGCGAAGATATGGCATAAACAATATGATAAAAAACATGTCAGATACTACTGAGAGGTCAAAATGGCACATATGGAAACCGCAATAATACTTGCAGGAGGCAAGAGCAGCAGGATGGGATTCGACAAGCAGTTTCTCAAGCTTCAGGACAAGTATGTTATTGAAATTATTGCAGAAAAGCTGAAAAAAGTCTTTAGTGAGATTATTATTGTTACCGGCAGGCCGGAGGAGTATGTGAAATACGGATTTAAGCTTGTAGAAGATGAGGTCAGAAATTTCGGGCCCCTGGCAGGAATACACGTGGGACTGAAAAACTCCGGCAGCATATACAATTATGTTGTTGCCTGTGATATGCCCTTCATAAATCTCAAATACATCAGATATATGATGCAGCTTATCGAAGAGAGCGACGGCTGCGTTGACGGTGTGATAACAAAGCTGGGGGATTGGATTGAACCCTTTAATGCCTTCTACTCACAAAATCTGATCGGCAGGATAGAAGAGAACATGAAAAATGGCAAGAGACAGATTAATTTGATGCTTCAGGATGCCAATGTGTTGTATGTCAGCGAAGCAAAAGCAAGGGAATTCAGTCCTGACTGGGAAATGTTCACTAACATAAATACTTTCAAGGATTATGAAAGCCTTATGAAACGGCTGTCAAAGGAATAGGAGGCGGCAATATGGATCTGACCAAGGGAATTCCAATTATTAAATATGAGAGTGGTTCGGTATCGTCCCTTGAGGATATGGTAGTGAAAGAGTATGCCCTTACTATAATTCTGGATGGAGAAGAGTTCATAACGCTGCTTTGCACTCCTTCAAGCCTTGATTGCCTGACTGTCGGTTTCCTGCTTTCAGAAAGCATCATAAAAAGCAAATCCGATATAAAGAGGATTAGAATTGATGAAGAAAAAGGTACAGCCGAGGTCAGCACCTTTGAGAGCAGCATGATAGCAAAAAATCTGCACGGAAAGAGGACAATGACTACCGGCTGCGGCAAAGGTTCTTCCTTCTATAATGCGGTTGACTCCCTCAGCTGCAGAAAGGTAACAGGAGGTTTGGAAGTCAGTGCGAAAGATATACTGGAGATAATGAGGGATTTCAACAAAAGATCGGAATTGTTCCACAATACTGGCGGAGTTCATAGCGTAGCACTGGGGACAGATACGGGCATTATAATTTTCCATGAAGATGTGGGCCGCCACAATGCCATGGACAAGGTTGTGGGAGAGGCTTCCCTGAAGGAGATTCAGATGTCTGATAAAATAATACTTACAAGCGGCAGGGTGTCATCAGAAATGCTCATAAAGGCTGCCAAGGGCCGAATACCGGTGATTGTATCAAGATCCGCGCCTACCGATCTGGCAGTGGAGCTGGCAGTCCAGCTCGGCATAACTGTAATAGGTTTTGCACGGGGACAGAGGATGAATATATACAGCAATACGGAAAGAATTAAATTTTAATAAATATTCAGGAGGTCATTATGTTAGAAAAGATATTGGAGCACAACAGGAAATTCGTGCAGGAGAGAAAGGCTGCAGGAGAAGACAAGCCCATCAGCGGTCATGCCCATAAGGATATAATGGTATTCACCTGCATGGATACAAGGCTGGTAGGACTATTGGAGGCTGCAATGGGCTTTGGCAGGGGTGATATAAAAATACTTAAGAATGCAGGCAACATCATAAGAGACAACTGCAGTGACGTTATCAGAAGCGTGGCTGTAGGAACAGTACTGATGGGATTGAAGGAAGTATACGTGGTAGGCCATAGTGACTGCGGAATGAGAAAGCAGAAACCGGAGGACATAAGAGAAAAAATGAAGGAAAGAGGCATACCTGCGGAGGCAATAGAAGCCATAGATATAAAGGAATGGTTCGGCCTGCTGCAGGATGAAGCAGAAAACGTAAAGGATGCGGTTTCTAAACTGAAAAATTCTCCATATATACCCAAGGATGTAAAAATCTACGGATTACTAATGGATCCTAATTCAGGGGAAATATCGGTAATCGAGTAATCATACGGGAGTCAAGAATTCTGAATTTTTAAAACTCTCCAGAATTATAGACATATTGTTAAAAAGATGCTAAACTTAAATTGTTAAAAAAGTACTTAACTTATATATACCATTTAACAAAGTTTAGAATGGAGGGTCTTTTAGAATGGAGAAAAGGATGTTGACTCCAAAGGAAATTGCAATGGCGACCTGCGATGCCGGTGCTGCGAAAGCAAAACTTTCAATCGCGCAGATGATAGTATTGGGTATCTTTGCAGGTGTGTTCATAGGCTTTGGAGGACAGGGAGCAATGACCATCGGACAGACACTGGCAAAGATTGATACAGGCTTGCAGAAATTTGCATTTGCAGGAGCATTCCCTGTAGGACTCATGCTGGTGGTTATCTGTGGTGCAGAACTCTTTACGGGTAATAATCTTATGACTCTGGGCTGCCTGAACTGCCGTTACAAAGTATCGGATATTCTTAGGAACTGGTTCTTTGTCTATACAGCAAACTTTATTGGTTCGGTCTTACTTGCAGCTATTGTTGCAAATACAGGATTGATGGCGGCAGGAACCCCTATTGCAGAATCTGCTATAAAAATTGCATCTAACAAGGTTGCTATACCTTTTGGTGCTGCAATATTAAGAGGAATACTCTGCAATGTATTGGTTGTTCTCGCAGTATGGATGGCCACAGGAGCAAAAGACGTAATATCAAAGATATTCGCTTGCTGGTTCCCGATCATGCTCTTTGTACTTTGCGGATATGAGCATAGTGTTGCAAACATGTACTTTATTCCTCTTGGAATGTTCTTAGGCGCACCTGTTACCTGGGGACAGGTTTGGATTAATAATTTGATACCTGTTACTTTAGGCAATCTCATTGGTGGAGCACTTATTGTTCCATTATTCTACCATGTAGCATACATGAAGGCTCCGGCAGCAGCTACCGCTGCAAAGGATGCTAAAGCATAGGAATTGCAAAAGCAATCATAATAGTATATAATTAAATAGAAATATATAAGTTTTCCGAGTCATCGCTTCTAAAGGTATCCATGAAGCTATGACCGATGGGCAAGCCCCATAAGGGTTCAGGGAGAAATCCCCGGGCCTCCCGTGTTAGGAAAGGAAAATGTTTTGTTAAATTCTGCTGAAAACAATCCTTTCTCGGATTGTTTTTTTATTGCAAGAATTAAAACCCATATTGAATGCACTAAGGAGAGATTTGATGGAATATTTCGCCGAGGCTTTTAACAAAGCATTATCCCTGATGCTGTCCCTTGACCCGGAGTTATACGGAATAATACTGCTTTCGCTTAAAGTATCTGTAATTGCAACGCTAATCAGTACATTTATAGGTATACCTCTGGGAACTGTAATAGGACTCAATAAATTTTGGGGAAGAACAGCATTGATTAATGTAACTAATACTTTTATGGGAATGCCTCCTGTAGTAGTAGGACTTTTTGTTTATATACTCCTTTCCAATCAAATAGGTATACTTGGACCTTTAAGGCTGCTTTTTACTTCTACTGCCATGATAATTGCCCAAGTGCTTCTGGCGACGCCGATAGTGACAGGCCTTACCATTGTAGCGGTTCAGGGAGTAGACCCTCTGATTAAAAAAACTTCGGTAAGCTTGGGAGCTAACGGTTTGCAGCTGATGTGGCTTGTTATTAAAGAAGCAAGGTATGCTATAGGAGCTGCGGTAATTACAGGCTTTGGACGTCTTACGGCTGAAGTAGGTGCCGTAATGATGGTAGGCGGTAATATTAGGTTTCAGACTAGAGTGATGACGACATCAATAGCGCTTCACAAGGGCATGGGGGAATTTCAAATGGCCCTTGCACTTGGAATAATTCTTATAATAATATCCCTCTTGATAAATAGTGCACTGGATGTACTAAGAGGCACAAGGGGGGCAGCTGACAGATGAATATGATATTCAGCATTAAGGCGCTTACAAAAGAGTATAATGGCAGAAAAGTTCTTGATATTGAAGAGTTGGACATGGAGAAAGGCAGCATAACAGGAATAATAGGCCCAAGCGGAGCAGGAAAGAGCACACTCTTATACATATTAAACGGTTTGGAGCAAGCTTCCGGCGGAGAAATTTTCTTTAACGGAAAGAAGATTAACGGTGAACCGGACATTGAGGCAAGAAGAAAGATGTCAATGGTTTTCCAGAAGCCCACGGTATTTAACATGTCGGTGTATGGCAATATGGCATACAGTTTGAAGCTTCGGGGATTTTCCAAGCAGGAGATAAGAGACAGAGTTATTGAGCTCTCAAGGTTTATCGGTATGGAGGACAAGCTCAGACAGAGGGCAGTGACACTTTCCGGGGGCGAAGCTCAAAGGCTTTCATTGGCGAGAGCAATCATACACAGGCCTGAAGTGCTTTTATTGGATGAGCCTACAGCCAACCTCGACCCGGCAAATGTAGCGATGATGGAAAAACTTATATTACACGCCAGGACAGAGTACGGGACCTCGATAATAGTAGTAACTCACAACATGTTCCAGGCAAAAAGGCTATCGGATAATGTAATTTTCCTGCTGAACGGAAATGTCATTGAGAGCGGCAGGTCTGATCAAATATTCGGCAGCCCCAAGGATACAAGGACGCTGGATTTTATCGAAGGAAAAATGATTTATTAGGAGGTAGCATTATGAGCAACAGAAGAAATTCCAAACAAAGGATTATGGTTCTACTCTTGATTCTCGTTATGACTATGATGTCAAGCCTTGCTTTTGTCAATGCAGAAGCAGCTGACGTATTAAACCCCGGGGATAAGGCAGTTACAACCGCTTCGTGGCTTAATTTCAGAACCGGCCCGGGAATGCAGAATAAAGTAGTATCAGTACTTGCAAGAAATACAACAGTGAATATTATTGAGAAATCAAATGCATGGTACAAGGTAAGCCTGGCAAACGGCAGCACCGGTTATGTACATGGAATGTATCTTTCAAAAATAGCATCTGCGCCTGCACCGGCACCAGTACCGGAGCCAGCTGCCCCTGTTGCCGCACCTGAGGCTGCAATAGGCAAGCCGGAAGCAACGATGGTGCTGGCAACCACAACAAGCACCAGGGATACAGGATTGTTGGACGTTCTCGTTCCAGCCTTTGACAAAAAGTATGGAGTGACTACAAAGGTTGTTTCAGTAGGTACCGGTGAAGCTATAGAGATGGGCAAGCAGGGCAATGCCGACGTAATACTCGTACATTCAAGGGCATCTGAAGATAAGTTTGTAAATGAGGGCTATGGAGTGAACAGGAAAGACGTAATGTACAACTTTTTCTTTGTTGTAGGCCCGAAGAACGACCCGTCGGGGATTTCAGAAATTAAGGATGCCGGAACGGCAATGAAAAAAATAGCCGATGACAAGGCTACATTTGTATCAAGAGGCGACCAGTCAGGTACACACAAAAAAGAACTTGAGATCTGGAAAAAATTTAATATCGAGCCTGTTGGACAGAGCTGGTATAAGGAAGCAGGCCAGGGCATGGGGAATACCCTTATGATGGCAAGTGAGATGGGAGCCTATACATTGGTCGACAGCGGCACCTGGTATGCTTTTGAGGATAAGGTAAATCTGAAGATAGTGTTACAGGGAGACCCTGTGCTTTTCAATCCTTACGGCGTAATAGCAGTGAACCCGCAGAAGTACCCGAACATTCATTATAATGCAGCAATGAGCTTTATACAGTTCCTGACTTCTGAAGAAGGCCAGAAGATGATCGGGGAGTATACGAAAAACGGGAAGCAGCTTTTTGTACCTGATGCAAAATAATTTAATGCATCTGAACCGATATTAAAGAGCTAGTAAACCACCAATATATAAACAGCCATGTATTATAGTCCTATTATATACATGGCTGGCTTTTTTGCTGTTCGTATCATTCTTTATGAGCACTGTATTTTATCAATCTACTGTGTTAAGATAATATTCAAGGAATTAATACCGAAAGGGATGACTGTGTGTGAAGCTCTTAGAAGTTGACACCGTGAATGAAGTTAAGCAGAAGATGGAAGACTATTTTAAAGGCATTTCAGTTGGATATGAAGAAGTAGAAATAACAGAGGCTCTGGGCAGAGTGGCCTTTGAGGATGTTTTTTCACCATATGATATTCCTGACTTCAACAGATCTACTGTTGACGGATATGCAGTGGTATCAAAGGATACCTTCGGGGCCGGCGAAAGCCTTCCCGCTTTTCTTAATATAATTGGGAAGGTAGATATGGGGGAAGCAGCTGCACTTAAGGTGAGCAGCGGGAATTGTGTATATGTACCTACCGGAGGAATGATACCTGAAGGGGCCGACGGTATGCTGATGATTGAATATGCTGAGCTTGTTGATGAGAGCATGCTTGCTGCTCAAAGCCCCGTGGCTCCGGGGGAGAATATCATTTTTATCGGAGATGATGTCCGAAGGGGTGAAAGAATACTCTCAAAAGGCAAGATAATCAGGTCCAGGGACATCGGTGTGCTGTGTGCGGCAGGGATAAGCCGTGTCAGGGTAAGCAAGAGGCCAAGAGTGTCTATTATATCCACCGGAGATGAAATAGTTGACCCCTTTGGGCCGGTAAAAAAGGGCCAGGTAAGGGATATAAATACTTTTACCCTCTCTGCGATGGTGCAGGAATTGGGAGGACAGGTGACCGGGAGCATTGTAGTGAAGGATGACTATAACCTTATAAGGGATACCATTGATGAGGCATCAAAACACTGTGATATTGTGGTAATATCGGGAGGAAGCTCGGTGGGGTTAAAGGACAATACCGAGAAGGTGATAGACTCCTTTGGAGAACCCGGAGTATTCGTGCACGGAGTAGCTGTAAAACCCGGTAAGCCTACTATTATAGGAAGGGTAAGAAATGCAGCAGTTTTTGGATTGCCGGGGCATCCTGTCTCTGCAGTAATTATATTCAAGGTGTTTGTCGAGCATTTTATTGACAGAATGCTTGGAAAATCAAAGGAAAGTTATTTTATTACCGCTGTTTGCGGCGCAAATATCCATTCTTCTCCGGGCAAAGAGACCTATCAGATGGTTGAGCTGATTGAGGATGAAAAAGGATTCACTGCAAAGCCGATACATGCGAAATCCTCGGCAATTTCCCAGCTTTCAAAAGCCCAGGGCGTGATTAGGATACCTTTAAAGGAAGAAGGAATAAAAAGAGGTGAAACCGTGAGGGTGGAGCTTTTCAGATAAACAGTACGAAAGGAGCGGACAAAGGTGAACAAGTACGAGAGAAACATATACATTTCAAATATGGATGTCAGTGAAGCACAAAAGCTTTTGATGGATCGTACGGAAGCATATCCGGAGAATGCAGCTGCAGAGAAGGTATCTGTCCTGGCTTCGCAGGGCAGGGTGTCTGTAAACTCAGTGTTTGCCAGGGTATCTTCGCCAAATTTCAATGCCTCTGCAATGGATGGGATTGCGGTAAGGGCAAAATCCACCTATGGAGCCTCCGAGGCAAATCCGATAAGTCTTAAGAAGGGGAAGGATTTTATTTATGTAGACACCGGGGACCCTATTACAGATCCTTATGATGCGGTAATAATGATAGAAGATGTTATTGAAATCGACAGCGAGACTGTGGAGATAATAAAACCTGCCGCTCCCTGGCAGGATATAAGGCCAATCGGGGAAGATATCGTAGCAAATGAAATGATTATTCCGGCCAATCATGAAATAAGGCCGGTGGATATCGCTGCAATGCTTTCGGGAGGCATTACGGAGCTTGAGGTCCTGAAGAAGCCCAGAGTAGGAATAATACCCACAGGAACTGAAATAATCGAACCCGATGAACCCCTTGTACTTGGCAAGATTATTGAATCCAACTCCAGGATGTTCGAGGGCATGGTGAGGGAATATGGCGGTGAGCCTGTAAGATACAAGCCTGTGCCGGATGATTATGAACTGTTGAAAACCACAATAGCAAAAGCAGCGGAGGAAAACGACATAGTCCTGATTAATGCAGGTTCTTCAGCCGGAAGCGAGGATTTTACCGTAAAGCTCGTAGCCGAGCTTGGAGAAGTGCTGGTTCACGGAATCGCAGCCAGGCCGGGGAAGCCTGCCATACTTGGAATAATAGGGGGGAAGCCGGTTTTGGGTATTCCGGGCTATCCGGTTTCTGCATATTTTGTTTTTGAAGCCTTTGCAAAACCACTTATCCGAAGGTTCCTCAGGCAGGGAGTGCAGCCAAAGTCAAAGGCTGATGCGGTATTATCAAGAAGAATTGTATCATCCCTGAAGCATACTGAATATGTAAGGATAAAGCTTGGGATGGTTGAGGGCAAATTAATAGCCACACCTCTGAACAGGGGTGCCGGAGCTACCATGTCCCTTGTCAGGGCGGACGGAATACTGACAATACCTCAAAACAGTGAAGGCATTGAAGCAGGAGAAAAAGTTCAGATTGAGCTTATCAAGAATATTGATGATATAAAGAACACTATCGTATCCATAGGCAGTCATGATTTAATAATGGATATGATAGGCAGCCTTATGCACAGGAAGGATTCGAGATATAGCCTTTCCTCAGCCCATGTAGGAAGCATGGGAGGGTTGATAGCCCTGAGGAAGGGTGAAGCCCATATGGCTCCAATACATCTTCTGGATGAAGAATCAGGGATATACAATGAAAGCTATATAAGAAAGCTTCTCCCGGACTCAAAGATTGCCCTGGTAAAAGGAGTCAAGAGAGTACAGGGAATGATGGTCAGAAAAGGAAATCCGAAGAAAATAACAGGTTTTAAGGATTTTACCAGGGAAGATGTGCAGTTTGTCAACAGACAGAAGGGAGCGGGCACAAGGATACTTGTTGACTATATTCTGAAGAGAGAAGGAATAGATACGGCTTCAATATCCGGTTATGAGAGGGAAATGACCACGCATATGGCAGTTGCGGCGGCGGTAAGCTCCGGGTCAGCAGATGTTGGGGTAGGTGTGCTGTCTGCTGCCAATGCAATGGATCTGGACTTCATTCCCATCGGAGATGAAGAGTATGATTTTGCCATACGGTCGGAATATCTGGAATTGGAAATGTTCAAGCAGTTTATTGATATAATCAAATCAGAGGAGTTCAAGAGCACGCTTCTGAATCTGGGCGGCTACGGAGCCGAAGGGATCGGGGAAATAATCCATATTTAAATTTGGAGCATGATATATTAAGATGGAATAGACGCTATGCATTTGTTGTAATTTTGAAATGTGCTGTTGTAAAGGGTGGAGGTCACAAATGAAGGATGAATTAGGGAGAGATATAAATTATCTGCGAATATCAGTCACAGACAGGTGCAATCTCAGATGCCGCTACTGCATGCCTGAGGAGGGTATAGAAAAGAAGGAGCATTTGGATATACTGTCCCTGGAGGAAGTATTTGAGGTAGTGAGGGTATGTGCTGATCTGGGTACAAATAAAATTAGGATTACAGGAGGAGAGCCTCTTGTAAGGAAGGGGATTACGGGACTTATTGAGAAGATTACAGCTCTTGAAGGTATAAAGGATTTGGCGCTTACCACAAATGGAAGCCTTCTTAAAAGATATGCCCGTGAATTAAAAAAGGCAGGACTCAATAGAATAAATATAAGCCTGGATACCATGGATGATAAGAAGTATGAATATTTGACCAGGGGAGGGAAGCTCAAAGATGTCCTGGAGGGATTCCACGAGGCATTGGAAGTTGGCCTGAAACCAATTAAAATCAATACAGTGCTTACAAAAGGCTTCAATGAGGATGAAATCGGGGATTTCATCAGGCTTACGCAAAAATATGACATTGATGTCCGATTTATTGAGCTTATGCCTTTAGGGCATGCCGCCGGCTTTGCATCGGAGCATTACATTTCCAATTTAGTGGTGCTGGAAAGATATAAGGAACTGGAACCGGTGGAAGCAGCCGACAAAAGCAGTCCTGCGATGTATTACCGGCTGCCCGGTGCAAAGGGAAGAGTAGGGCTTATTAATCCCATAAGCCACAAATTCTGTGACAACTGCAACAGGCTGAGGCTTACTGCAGACGGAAAACTGAAGCCCTGTTTGCATTCCAATCTGGAGATAGACGTAAGAGGAATCCTTCGGGATTCAAAGGCTGACGACAAACAAACGTCATTGAGGGAGGCTGTTTTGAAAGCTGTACAAGCAAAGCCCGGACACCACACACTGAATGATCTTTATAACAAGCCCATTGATCGTGACATGTACACAATAGGCGGATAAACAAAAGGGGGATATGTATGAAAGGCAAAATATTAGCAGTAAATATAAGCGAAGAAAAAGGTGTATTCAAAAAGCCCATAGAGCAGGGAAAATTCAGGATTGACCACGGCCTAGTGGGGGATGCCCATGCGGGAAACTGGCACAGGCAGGTGAGCTTACTGGGCATAGAGAGCATTAACAAGATGAAAGCCTTAGGCATTGAGGGGCTTTGTACAGGTAAGTTTGCAGAAAACCTGACCACGGAAGGCCTTGAGCTATGGAAGCTTCCTGTAGGTACCAGGCTTAAAATAGGCGAAACAGAGCAGGAAGTGACACAGATAGGCAAGGAGTGCTATGTGAAGTGCGAAATATTCCAGAAGATTGGCAGCTGCATAATGCCGACAGAGGGAATATTCACAAAGGTCCTGAAGGGCGGAATAATAAAGCCCGGTGACGAAATAGAGGTACTGGGGGACGTTTAAGCTTTCATATATAAAATATTCATTTTTCGGATTTGCAGTGATAAAATAAGAATAATCCAAGTAATGATATAGGAGGGAAATTATATGCCTGATTTCGGTAATTCATTTTCCGGACTTGCCAAGGACCGTAAGCTGACTGAACAGGAGTTGATCAGAGCGATAAGGTTTATGATTGCGGCAGAATATGAGGCTATACAGCTGTATATGCAGCTGGCAGAATCAACAGACAACATGCTGGCAATTGAAGTATTAAAGGATATTGCCGATGAAGAACGGGTTCATGCGGGAGAATTCCTCAGGCTGCTCTACGAGCTGGCTCCCGATGAAGAAAAGTTCTATGCAGAAGGCGCAAAGGAAGTAGAAGAAGAGATTAAAGCGTTTAAAAAGAGAAAATAGTATACGGGGAGAGGATAAACACCTTCAGTTGTTTGTGAAACAGATGATTCAAGTAAAGTAGACATTTTGTTTTTCATTATGATAAACAAAATGTCCTTTTTTTTGTTCACGGAAGTATTACTCTACTATACAATGGGATGGATTGAAGAGTATCAAAATCTGGCGTATAAACGGTGTCGGATTTTATATGATAGTGTATTTGATTTAGAAAGCATATATCGTATAATAGAATATAATAGGTAAATGTTGGCAGCAAATCTGATGCTGAAGAAGGGATTCTATTGTCAATTTGTGTGAGGAAGGGAAAACCGGGAGAACTGGAGCTTGTGTTTCCATATAATGAGGAATATATTGCTAAAGTCCGGGGAATACCCGGGCGCAGATGGGATAAAGACAACAAGAAATGGTTGGTACCGGATTGTGAGGAGTCTATTAATCAATTACAGGAGCTGTTTACAAAAGATGAATTGATTATTGCCAAGAGCCTTTCAGACAAGGATAAAAGCAGATTGTATGAAAAAGACAGCTCTTATGAACATCTTCTAAGAAAGATGAAAGAAGGGCTCAAGCTTAGAGGATATAGTCAAAAAACCATAAAGTCCTATATGAGTCATGCAAGATTGTTTCTTGAGTATAGCGATAAAAATTTTTACCAACTAGAGAAGGAGGATATTAACTATTATCTTTTATATTTGTTAGAGCAAAAAGGTAATACACATTCTTTCGTAAGCCAAGCGGTAAGCTCAATAAAATTTTTATTCGGAAAAGTACTTATGAAAGATGATTTAGCACTAAACATAGTTAGACCGAAGAAAGAGAAAAAGCTGCCGGAAGTCCTTAGCCAAAATGAAGTGAGGTATATATTAGATAATGTAACCAATCTCAAGCATAAAGCAATACTATTTCTTATATATTCGTCAGGGCTGCGGGTGGGTGAGGTTGTACGGCTTAAACTGAAGGATATTGACAGTAATAGGATGCTTATTCACGTAGTTCAGGGTAAGGGGAGGAAAGACAGATATACTGTGCTCGCTGAAGTTGCCCTTAAGATCCTGCGCGAATATGTACGTGAATATAAGCCTGCTGAATGGCTATTTCAAGGCGAACAAGCCGGTAGACATATTACTGAAAGAACTGTTCAAAGAATATTTGAAAATGCAAAAGATAAAGCCGGTGTAAAAAAGAAAGTGTCAGTGCATAGTCTACGACATTCCTTTGCAACTCATCTTTTGGAGGGAGGAATAGATTTGAGATATATTCAGGAGCTTCTTGGGCATCAAAGCAGCAAGACAACAGAGATATATACACATGTGACAGAGAAGGGAATAAAGAATATTGCCAGTCCGCTGGATAAGCTAATGAGTAGAAGGGAATAGAACTGAATACCTACATATATGGGGTAATTCACGACATATGTCATCGATCATAACATATTGGCATCATTCACGACATATGACGGGAATGTAGGAGTTAGGTGACATAGTGGCATATGTTTATTTTCTATAGGGTGATGGAGTTACATATTATGGATGTTTTTCAATGAATAGTGTATAATATGTATATAAATTTTAATGAAGGTGATTTTATGACATTAGCAGAGAAATTAGTACAAGAGTTTGAAAAGCTTACTGAAGATAAAAAGAAGGAAGTTATTGATTTTGTTGAGTTTTTGAAGAGTAAAGAGAGAAGAAAAATGGAAGGTTTTATGGATAATATTATTGACGATAATATTGAAGCTTTAAAGGAGCTTGCTAAGTAATGAAGATAGTAAAAATAGACGATGTTATTGCTTTTCATAACAAAATTATTGAACGAACTGGTGGAAGTAAAGAGATAAGAGATATTGGTTTAATAGAAAGTGCTTTAAACAGGGCTCACGCAACGTATGATAGCAAGGATTTGTACGAAGATTTTTTGGACAAGGTTTCCGTTATTGCTGTAAGTTTAATTAAGAATCATGGTTTCATTGATGGAAACAAAAGAATTGGAATAGCAACTATGTTGTTATTACTTAAGTTGAATAATTTTAGTATTGTATATCAACAAGAGGAATTGATTGAGTTAGGGTTAAAAATAGCTTCAGGTCAGATTAAAGAGCAAGCAGTAAAAACATGGATAGAGGAACATAAGGAAAATAAGGCTTGACGCCTTATTTTTTAATAATATGCCACTACGTCACCTAACAATGCACTCACGCGGCGGCACGGCAGCAAGGACAAGAAGCTCGCGTGCCTTAGGTTGCAAAGATGTGCAACACTATAGTTTGACTTAAGCAGCAACCACACCCCTTCACCGGGAGCAGAGCTCCGCCAAGGGGATAGGCTCCGGGGTCCGGTTCAGCGGTGTCGTGAGTGCGAACCCGTTATACGCAATTTGCATAATTAGCATTTGATAGCTTTATTAATATTATTAATTTTGGAGGGATCAATATGGCTAACTTACCTTACATGGTATCTGCATCTGTAACTACAAAAATTCTTGAGAAGATCAAGGAGGCTACAACACCATCAAAATTTACTCAGAACTATTTATCAACAACTTTGGGTTTTTCAGGTGCAAATGATAAAGCTTTTATATCATACGCAAAGAGCTTAGGGTTTATTGACAATTCATCTGTTCCAACTGAACGTTACAAACAGTTTAGAAATCCTAGCTTATCTGGTAAAGTGTTGGCAAAAGGCTTGGTTGATGCATACAAACCACTATTTGAAAGAAATGAAAGATTTTTTGATTTATCAAAGGAAAAGTTTAATGAACTAGTTTGTGAAGAAACTGGATTCGATCATGATAACATTACTGCCAAACGAATAACAAATACCTTTTTTGAAGTTAAGAGATTAGCTGATTTTTCATCAGTGTTTGATGAAGAAACAATTGAGCCAGAAAAAGATGAAGCACCAGCCATACAATTGCAAAACAACAATAGCCAAATACAGCCAGTTAGTAAATTGGGTTTGTCATACAATATCAATTTAATATTACCCGAGACGGATGATCCTAAAGTTTTCAATGCAATTTTTAAAAGTCTAAAGGAGAACTTATTGTTATGATAGCAAATGAAAATAAGTTTCGTTCTTTCTGCTTTAGTTGTATGGCCGCCTTATGTGATCTTGAGAAAATTCAGTATGTAGTTAATTATCCATTAATACATAAGCTTGAGTCAAAACAAAATAGCTTAACAGATTATTTCGATCAAAAAATATATTACGAAGCACAGAATATGGCACAATATTATACTATATTTTATTGTCTCGAGAGATCAGTACGAGACATAGTTGTGGAAAAATTAAAAGCAATTCATGGAGGGAATTGGTGGGAAACCAAAGTTCCAGAAACTATTCAGAAAAATGTTAAAGAAAATATGCAAAGGGAACTAGACGCTGGAGTTAGTATTAGGTCTGATCAAGAAATTGATTATACTACTTTTGGAGAGCTGGGTGAGATTGTTAAAGCAAATTGGGCTGATTTTGGTGATATATTCAAAAGTGTAAAGGCATTTACAAAAATTATGACAAGCTTAAATATTCTACGTGGACCAATTGCTCATTGCTGTAGCCTATCCGAAGATGAAGTGGATAGACTTAATCTAGTGGTTCGAGATTGGATGAGAATACAGTCAAAGTAAACGTAAGAACGAGTTAATGATACCTTGATATTGATGCAAACTGCGTATAACAATGCTTTTACGCTTTGGGCGTGCTTACGGGTCATTGCTGCCACACAGCCTCACCGGGCGTCAAGCGCCGCCAGGAAGAAAGTTCCGCTGGTCCGGTTCGTCGGCGTCGTAAAACCGGGACGTTAGATGACACGTAATGCAGATTGATTATGTAATAAAGTATAAGTTTTATGTTGAATATAATAAGAATAATGATAAGTATAACTAATTCTTGGAGGTAAGAAATGTTTAATCGTAATTCAGAAAAAAGGTTTGATATCATTCATAAAGAAGGTACTGTATCTGGCTTTAAAATAATAGTAGACAGAGAGACCGGGGTTAATTATTTGTTTAGTTGGGATGGATACGCTGGAGGAATAACACCATTGTTGGATAGGGACGGAAAGCCAGTTGTTACATCGAATAATGTATAATATTGATATAAGGACACAAACTCCTACACGGAGTTTGTCAGACATTTAAACCTGGGATAGGCAATATCTATATTGTATACCCTATTAAGGTATAGATACCGAAAGTAGTATAGAGATATAAAGGAACAAACTCCTATGCGGAGTTTGTAGGTGATTTAAACCCAAGAGAGGTAATAGTTACACAAGCGACGCAAGTCAGGTCCCGGATACCGGAAGCAGTATACAAAGTTTATTAGTAAGGCGTTGAGGGGCATTACGCATCATCTAACAATGCACTCACGCGGCGGCACGGCAGCAAAGGCAGGGAGTATGCGTGCCTTGGGTTGCAGAGGATATGCAATACTATAGTTTGACTTAGGTAGCAACCACACCCCTTCACCGGGAGCGATGCTCCGCTATGAAGTGGAACTCTGTGGGTCCGGTTCAGTGGTGTCGTGAGTGCGAACCCGTTATATGACAGATGGCGCTAAGGAGTATTATTCCTATGTGTATATAAGTAGAATAAAGCGAAGTAAAGAATGTTTGCATAACAGAAAGGTGTGAAGTAAATGAAAGTCATATCTATAAAAAAATCTCCTGAATATAAAGATAGAGCAATTAAATACTTTCAAAGTAAATGGGCATCTCCAGATACTATGAAGATCTATGATGACTGCATAACAAATTGCATTACTACTCCGAGTCCATTACCGCAATGGTATCTGTTGATGGATAATGATAGAGTAATTGGTTGCGCGGGTCTCATAACAAATGATTTTATTAGCCGTATGGATTTATACCCTTGGGTTTGTGCTGTATACATTGAGAAAGAATACAGGGGAAATGCTTATGGTTCCCTTCTGTTAGAGCAGGCAAAGATAGACGCAAAAGCAGGAGGCTTTTCTCACTTATATCTCTGCACAGACCATATCGGATATTATGAAAAGTATGGATTTAAGTATATTGGTACAGGCTATCATCCATGGGGAGAAAGTTCTCGTATATATGATGCAGCATTATAATATGTTTCGCAAAAATATTGTAATGTAAAAACTCCTATGGGTCGTTTGTTAGAGATTTAAACCCAAGGGAGACAATAGATACATAATCGACACATGGCAGGTCCCGGATACCGGAAGAGGTATATGAAGATTATAGGGTAGGGCCCTGGGGGCGCCATCCATCATCTAACAATGCGCTCACGCGGCGGCACGGGAGGGAAAGGGCAAGGAGCAATCCGTGCCTTGGGCTGCCGGATACAATTGCTTTGGAGTGGGGGCAGGGCAACAACACCCCTTCACCGGGAGCGAGCTCCGCCAAGGGGACAGGCTCTGTGGGGCCGGTTCAGGGACGTCGTGAGTGCGAAACCGTTATATGACAGATGGCGCAGATTGATTTATACAACAAATGTTATTTTTATATTACATATCAGTGAATTACGCGAGGTAGAGTATATTTATATACCAAGAAGATAAGCAGGAATTTGACAGGAGGGAAAATATGAAGTGCCCATGTTGTAATCAGGAAATGGAAGAAGGTTATTTGCAGACAGGAACAAGAATAGCTTGGACAAAGAAAATACATAAAGTTTCTTTACTTCCAAGGAAAGACGAAATAATGCTTGAAAACAATGTATTTAAGGGTGTTAATTTTCAGGCATATATTTGTAAGCAGTGTAAAAAAGTGTTGCTTGATTATTCCGATAAAAATTATGTAGAAGGCTAAACTTTAATTTATCAGCGAGAGTATGAGCATAAGCGTTAGGTATTTATATATGATAAATCTTTACATAAGGTGCAAACTCCTATGCGGAGTTTGTTAATATTAAAACCCGAGGGAGACAATATTTACATAAGCGACACATGTCAGGTACCGGATACCGGAAGCGTATAGAAAGATATTAAGGTAGAGCTCTGGGGACGCCATCCATCATCTAACAATGCACTCACGCTGCGGCACGACGGGCTGCGGCAAGGAGCAAGCGTGCCTTGGGTTGCAAAGATATGCAATACTATAGATTGCTGTAAGTAGCAACCACACCCCTTCACCGGGAGCGGAGCTCCGCCAGGGGGATGGACTCTGAGGTCCGGTTCAGTGGTGTCGTGAGTGCGAAACCGTTAGACGACAGGTAATGCAGATTGCTGATTGTAAAAAGATAAATGGATGATGAACTTATTAAGCAGAAATATTAATATTGTAGGTTTGTACCATATTATGGTAGAATTAGATGGAGACTGTTGCAGGTGTGGTATGCCTCCTTTTACTAAGGAGGTGAGGCTATGAGTATATATGAGTCCATGAGTGTTATGCTTATGTTCGGCATGTTGATTATAGCTTTGCTGAGTTTTCACCGAAAGAAAAACTAGCAAAAAAGAAAACCACCCTGCAGTGCTAGTGCAGGGTTGGTTATTTAGTTAACCATCATCTGACGAGGCAACCACATTTGTGGCGGTCTCTTTAGTATTATTATACCAAATTGAAATAATTAATCAACAAATTTTTAATATTGTTGTGATTATCGTGTGATAATGTCACCTTGTAAACTATCGTGATAAAATGTCACTATGAAGAATGAGGTGCATTATCTAATGTCCCAAAATCAATTGACTCGTTTTGCTGTATTAACTAAACTAATTGATGGACACATAACTGTCAAACAAGCTGCTGAAAGTCTTGATCTTAGTGAACGCCAAATCAAGCGCTTAAAGAAAGGTGTGATGCAAGACGGCGCTGCGTTCCTCAAACATAAAAATTCTGATCGTAAACCTCAGCATGCTTTTAGTGATGAATTTGTACAAAAAATTGTTAATCTAAAAGAATCCGAATTATATAAAGATGCTAATTTCAAGCATTTTCAGGATCTTCTTGAAGAGCATGAGCATATTTCAATAAGTTATTGTGAATGATAAAATTAAGGAGACCAAAAACGCGCGTAAGAAGGATACCACCTTTTAATAAAAAATAGGCCGATGTGATAATATTATGTTTGTTGATGAAGCAGACATAATATTACAGGAGGTCAA
>JAGOLK010000110.1 GCA_017994115.1 Clostridia bacterium
ATTGCCCTTAACCCATATCTGCCTTTTGTAGAAATCTTCATGTTTATCTCCTACTATTCCAATATGTTTTATTATGTTCATATTATAGCATCGTTTTTTAAAAATTACAATCAAAAAATGCAACTTTATTGCATTTTTATAATTAATGATTATTTCATTATTGGTTATTATAATTGATACACCTTATATGCAATATAGTTGTTCTATAGAGCATATAAGGTGTTTTTATTGCTTATTATTGAATCTTTACTTTAAACTTTTTTTATTTTGCCTTCACTTCCAGCACTCCGGATACGGTGCTGCCTGCGTCCATTGTGAATGTGTCTTTGGCTTCCTGTGTTGCGAAATATATGTTTCCCGTAACTGTGTTGTTTACTAAAGAGAAGTTGTTTGCTTCAACATAAATATCACCAACGAAGTATCCATACTGAAGTGTTGCATATGGGCTCCTTATAGTCAATGATGGTGCTGTTAAAGTAAATGAATGGGTCGCTCTCTTTTTGTCTGAAGGATCGTTATGTGTATAGAGTCCAATCTTACGCTTAAGATCTTTTGTCGGATCATTCTTATCATGGAATTCTCCTTCAACTACAAGAGCCTTATCGGTTGTAAGGTCTGTTATGGGAACAATAATCCAATATCCGTCTTTGCTTATTGCATGCTCAAAAGCTTCTATATTTTGTACCTGTGTAGGTGTTGCTGATGATACTGCATCTACATCAGACAGTATCTGCTTTCCGGTTATTGTGCTTTTTTCATCCATAACGAATGTATCTTTGGCTTCCTGTGTTGCGAAATATACGTTACCGTCAACCTTAGCGTCCTTTAAATTGAAATTCTTTGAGTAGACATAGAGGTCTCCTATAAATGTACCGCTCTGAATTCTTGCATCGGGGCTCTTTATAGTTAACTTTGGAGCTGTCAAAGTAAATCTTGCTGTTACATTATGGTCATCATCCTGAGTATAAAGTCCAATTTTACGAGATGATACCGGAGGAGTCTTTGTATTTACGAAATCTCCTTCCAGGACAAGAGGCTTATCGATAACCAAATCATTCATTGTGCAAATAATCCATGTACCATTTTTGCTTATAGCCTTTTCAAAAGCAGCCGCATCAGATACTATAGAAGCTGACGTTACTGCGTCTACTTCCGGATTTTCTTCAGCAGCCGGTGCGGTTACAACTGGTTCCGTCGGAGCCGGTGCGGGTGCAGCCGGTTCCACCGGAGCCGGGACAAGTTTCGCAAGAGTCTTAGGCCCAACTATTCCATCAGGGACAAGGCCATTTTTGCTCTGATAGTCCTTAACTGCAGCTTGAGTCAGCTTCCCAAAAAAGCCATCCACTTTAAGGGCATATCCATTGCTGTTAAGCATTGTTTGCAAAAGCTTAACATCTGCTCCAAATGAACCGTCTGCAAGTAAACGGCTTGTGCCCGTTTCCGTACCGGTGACAGCAGGTGCGTTAGGTGCAGCTGCCGGAGCTTGTCCGGGTGCAGAACCGCTTGTTGTTGCTGTTGAAACAGCATCTACAACGAAGGCTTCCGGGCTTTGAATTCCTGCAAGGGCTGAGAATACAAGTACCAAAGCTAGTGCATAAGATAGTGGTTTTTTCAAAAAGATACCCTCCTTAAAATTATTTGATTTAATATTGCTGCAAAGTAAACCACCTTTAATAGTATAAAGATTAACTTGTTTGTTAATTTTCAAACTATGAAAACGATTATTATTCTGTAGCAATATTGATAGTATTTATTATAACAAAACCTTTTTCAAAAGTACATGTCATATTTGGCATATTTCTTTAGTTTTAGAGAAAATTTCATTAAAGCCATAGGTGCATTCCGCTATCATAATAACAATATTTCTTCATATATTGTTAATGAATGAAAGGAGGTGCATTATGCTCATTCATGTTGTAAAATCCGGAGAAACACTATGGCAAATTGCAAACCGCTATCGTGTCTCAACTGTATCGATAGCGGAAGTAAACGGGCTTCCGGATCCGAATCGGCTGGTAGTCGGTCAAGCTTTGGTCATACCTACGGAGGATATTTTTCATACTGTATTACCGGGAGAAACATTGTGGAAAATCGCCCAAACATATGGAACCACTGTTCAGGCAATTCTTCAGAATAACCAGATTGCCAATCCCAACAATATATATCCCGGCCTGGTATTATATATTCCTGCTCTCCGATACCGTATCCAGCCCGGAGATACATTATGGTCGATAGCTCAGAGGTTTGGGGTTTCTTTGAACAGCCTGATAAAGGTAAATAATATTGAAAATGTGAATGTTGTTTATCCCGGTACCGTATTGGTAATCCCCCGGAAGCCGAGACCTGCAATCGACGTAAACGGGTATATCTACATTTTGGGTCAAGAGGCTGTTCCGATTATTGAGGAGGTAGGTGAACATCTGACATACTTAAGCCCCTTCGCTTACTTAATCAGAGAGGACGGAAACCTGCAGGCCATTGATGACATCCCTGCAATTCAAGCTGCCAAATCTTATGACGCCATACCTATGATGTCCATTACAAATTTTACTTCTACTGCTTTGGGGGAAAACCTTGCCCATGTCGTATTAAACAGTCCGGCAGTCATAGAACGGCTGCTTGCCAATATCATTAATATAATGAAAGAAAAAGGGTACCCGGGATTGAATGTGGACTTTGAAAACGTGCTTCCGGCTGACCGTGAGCCTTATAACCGCTTCCTTCAGCAAGCAGTAACCCGTTTGCACCAGGAGGGCTTTTTTGTATCTACGGCAGTAGCTCCAAAAACAAGCGGCGTGCAAACGGGCTTGCTGTATGAAGCCCATGATTATGAAGCCCACGGCAGGATCGTTGATTTTGTAATTCTGATGACATATGAATGGGGCTGGCGGAAAGGCCCTCCTCAGGCAATTTCACCTTTGAATCAGATACGCCGTGTTCTTGACTATGCAGTCACAGTCATTCCCAGAGAAAAAATTTTTATGGGCTTTCAGATTTATGCAAGAGACTGGCTGCTTCCTTTTGCCTGGGGACAGGAAGCAGAAACCTTCAGTGTCCAGGAGGCCGTATCGAGGGCTGTCAGATACGGCGCCTCAATACAATATGATACAGTAGCCCAATCACCCTTCTTCCGGTATACGGATGCACAAGGAAGGTCGCACGAAGTGTGGTTTGAGGATGCCCGCAGCGCCCAGGCAAAATTTGATACGGCAAAAATCTATAACCTGCGGGGGATCAGTTATTGGGCTCTTGGGTATCCCTTCCCGCAAAACTGGGTATTGCTGGAGGATAACTTTACAATCAGAAAAGGCAGGTCATAAGCAGAAAAGAAGAATAATGCGGCGTGAGACACGGGGACGTCAGACTGTGTGATAATTCACCAAATGCATAAAAAATATCTATAAGGAAACTCTTTTTAAAAAGGGTGGGGCTGATGACAAAGTCACCAGCCTTTTACATTATATGGATATCGTAGAATACAAAAAGGGTTTTTCATTTTTATGTCGAATATAACTTAAGAAAGTATTTTTATGAAGGAGCTGTATTTAGATGGCATATATCAAAGGCGAAGATAGATACCAAATAACCATGTTTCCTGAAAGTATTGATGAATACATTGCTGAAGACAATCCCGTCCGCCTAATTGAGGCCTATGTCGAAGGATTAGACCTGAAAAGCTTCGGATTTATTGGAACCGATCCATCAGCAGTAGGGCATCCAAGTTATGATCCTAAAGATAAATTAAAGCTCTA
>JAGOLK010000111.1 GCA_017994115.1 Clostridia bacterium
CTGTGAGACCTCACGGGATAAGTCATCAATCTTTCCTCGTCTACCTGCCTAATTTACCTACATGGGTTACGGTTACCTTTTGGACTTCACTGCTTTTAGCCAGCTCATCCGCCATGCAAGCCTTGGTGTCAATTCTCAAATTAAACCAGGAAAACTTCTCACTTTAAAATAGCCATACGTATATCTGAAAGTATAAAATTCTCAAATAAATCAAGAAAATCATATAGTAATTATCAGATTCCCGTAGCATTAATCATAGCAGTATGGGGCTCTGCCCCATACCCCGGGATTTTACGCTTTAGTTCTTCAAAAGCATGAAAAAAGATAGCCTAGACTACCTTTTTCATGCTTTTTATAGAATCCTGATAGGCGCTCGGGTTGCATCCCTGCAGTTGCCCTATCCTCCTTATCAGGCAAGAGCCTAATGTTAGTTTTGTCAGTCAAATACTAAATACCAGTCTCAATGTTAGCTTGATATACAGCCTCCTCATCTACAGTTAGCATTTTTCTTACGGTAGCGTACATGAGACTTGCAACAGCAATATTGTTAATAGATCTTAAAAAACCACCTGACACTGTATGTATAGCTGATAGTGCTGAAGGTGAAAAAACCTCGCTCATGCAGCCTGCAATTTTCATTCTACTATTACAATAATCAGCTGTTTCTTCCAAAGTGAGACCTTGCATAGAGTACCTCATAGATATTCTCTGACGAAGGGGATAGCAGGTATTTAATGCAAGCTTATTCCTAATTTGTGGCTGCCCTGCGAGTATCAGTACAAATGGATTTGCTGAATCCATCTTGAAATTAAACAAAAGTCTTAGATCATCCAGAATTGATACTGGAGCCATATGTACTTCATCCACTATTATTACAGGCGTTATCCTCTGCTCAAAATATAGATTTTGTATGCAATTTTGTATCTGCTGAAACAATGTAACCTTTTTATACGTTGGTGTTTCTCCCAATAGAGAAGCCATTGCCTGATAAAACTCCTTAACTGTAAGGGTTGTAAGTGGCAGATAACAGGGTTTGAATAAGGAGCGATTAAGATTTTCAGTAAGCTTTCTAAGGCTGGTAGATTTACCGGAGCCAGGTTCTCCAACAATAAGACAAATGCCTCTTGAATCCAACATATATTTAAGCCTTGAGTCCAATTCCTTTGTATCACGACTTGCAAAAAGCTTATCTGTAGATATTTCCTTATCAAAAGGATTGAATTTTAATCCAAAGTGTTGTCGAAACATTAATTTTCACTCCCCATCATATCAATGTAGGATATAGTATTTTTAATAACTGGTTCCGTTTGTGAAGCTTCTTGCTCTGTAGTTTCCGGTTGAATATTCCGTCGCCTGTTTCCCTTAAATCTTCTCATTGCATGAGCATTGTCATGGAAACGAACCATCCTAAGTTCACCTATTTTCTTGCCATCTTCATATATTAGAAGAGCTTTGGTAACATCAATTAGCCATTCAGGTTCATATCTGATTTCAACCCTCTTACCGCTGAATCTTGAATCAGTTTCATAAAGAATATTTTCAATCTGAGTTGTTGCATCAGGCTGTATCTTTCTTGTAATCCTCAAAAGAAAACTTTCATTAATCTGTTTAATATCTGTTACCAGCTTAAGCTTGGAGACTTGTGACATAAATATATCATGAGGAGATAATCCGTTTAAACCTTTATGAACCTTCCTTTTGTAGTCATCCTCCAACCATTTGAAGTACCTTTGGTTAAGATCATCTAAATCTTTTATGGTAGCTGGATTGAGACAGCTTAAGAATCTCATTCTTACTGTATGAAACATACGTTCCACCTTCCCTCGCCCTTGGGGGACAAAGGGTTGAGAATGTAGAAGGGTACAGCCTAAAGAAGCACATATATATTCAAACTGCTGTGAACGATATATTTTTCCATTGTCCGTATATACAAGTTTTGGAATCCCCCGTCGTAGTACTGCTTCCTTAAAGCAATGCCTTAGAGTTTCAAAGTTTTGTGAAAGATAGAATTGAGAATATACAGGATACCTGGAAGCATCATCGATAAACATATGGAGATAGGTCTGAAGCTTCTTTTTCCCTACAGTTATATATGGACCATACATCACATCTCCCTGCCACAAATCCCCAACATGTTCATGGGAAAATCTCAGTGATTCAGGATTCTCCACATCACTTTTAAACTCACCGGTAAGGGAAAGGTCTTCAATGTATCTGTAGACGGTAGGCCTTGAAATATTAAGAGGATCAATCAATCCCTCAGACACCATTTGCTCATAGAGCAATGTTATGGGAATTCTTTGATTGGCTTTCCTTCTTGTCAATATCTCTTCCCCAAGCTCTGGAGATATTTTTCTGGATTTTCCCTTGTCGCTTCTGCAGCCTCTTACAAGACCCTCAAGTCCCCGCTTATTGTAGTCACATAACCATGATTCCAAAGTCTTGTAGGAATAATTGCGCATGCCGTAATAGGGCATATCAATAGGCGAGCTGGCAACCTTTCTGAAATACTCAGTGTTGTTAGAGACCTGTCCGTTTAGAACCGGTCCTATGATGGAAAATTTCTTTAATGCTATTGCATTCTTAGTTTTTTCATCCATATTTCATCCTCCTGTGCTTTATTTTTACAACTAATTCCTATGGAAATATTTTATATCTACAAAATATATGTTCCAATTGGGAATCTGGTGTTGCAACTTAAAAAGTGCAAGAGAACTTCATTTTGAAAGCCATTTATGCTATCATATCTTGAGAGGTCATAAACGATTTTCCAGTGATTTTTGAAAAGTCAACAATAAATACATGAGGGTGTAGACTGTGGACTTTTTCAAGGAAAGTTTTGACCCACTTCTGATTCTCCGGAATTGCTCCTGCTAAGATGAATTCCGGAGATATCAGATTTAATCCATATTGTATTAATTGTCGATTCTTAATTATTCGTTTTCTGTAGTAATTGATATGTCTTCGCTCCATAGATGGCAAGTCTGCATTTATCTTCTCAATTAGCTTCTTAAGAGATAATCCGTCAAGATAAAATTCGTACAATATATTTATTATATCAATACCTGAATACTGAAAGCCTTGGAGGCAAAACATAGGCAGCATTGAGACTGTCCTGCCACATATGGGACAAATATATCTGCGTATGTATAAGATGCCAGTGAAAAGCTTGCTGATAAAGAATCTTGTATAATACCCGTGTTTTTTAAGCTTTACAGGCATAGAACAATCCTTAAATGGACACCTTTCAGGTGGCGAAGGGAATATTGCACTGTTCTTATTAGAAAAATATTGTGGTGAATAATCTGTATAAAATGGTAATTGCATTGAGAACACCTCCCAATGCAAAATTCTATCACAACCAGAATACTAACATAAAGCGATAATTATTTCTCACAATACAGTAGTATTCTAATTCTTATCATATTATTTTATCTGAGAAGAACAGGGCGTTTTCTGCGATATGTTTTTGAGAATTGACACCTTGGTATTAGATTTCTGTTCGTCAGGCTACGATTTCGCCATTGCTTCTTCTCTCCCACACCTCACGATGTGGAACTTGCAAGTCGCTTTGGGGTTCGTCGGTAACTACGCCCCTTGTGGACTTTCACCACAGATTGACGGCATGCCCGTCATACTAAAAAAGAGGAGTCCTATTCAGGACTCCCTTTACCTCTTATTCAAACTCTATGGTTGCCGGCGGTTTGCTTGTAATATCATACATTACGCGGTTAACATGCTCCACTTC
>JAGOLK010000112.1 GCA_017994115.1 Clostridia bacterium
AAACAAAGAAATATATGCAAAACGCAAGGAAACCATAGAAAGGGTCTTTGCGGATATGAAAGAGAAGCATGGCATGAGATGGACAACCCTAAGAGGACTGAAAAGGGTGTCAGCGCAAGCGATGCTTGTTGCTGCATGTATGAACTTAAAAAAGATGGCAAATTGGATGTGGAGATCCGGTAAAACCGGACCTAATCCTCATATATTACTTCAAAAACTACGATATCCCATGAAAAAACACGGTTTCCGTTTCTGGCTGAAACCGTGTTTGTCTGCAAACTGAGTACTGCTTAATAGCAGTACTTTAAATTTCTTATGGAGCTGGTGAACGGAATTGAACCATCAACCTGCTGATTACAAGTCAGCTGCTCTGCCTATTGAGCTACACCAGCTAATTTAAATGGCGACCCAGAACGGGCTCGAACCGTCGACCTCCAGCGTGACAGGCTGGCATTCTAACCAACTGAACTACTGGGCCACATTATTGCAATGGTGGGGACAATAGGGCTCGAACCTATGACCCTCTGCTTGTAAGGCAGATGCTCTCCCAGCTGAGCTATGCCCCCATTTTATGGTGACCCGTGGGGGAATCGAACCCCCGTTACCGCCGTGAAAGGGCGATGTCTTGACCGCTTGACCAACGGGCCATTAATGGTGACTCACCGGAGAATCGAACTCCGGACACCATGATTAAAAGTCATGTGCTCTACCGACTGAGCTAGTGAGTCACGATGTGAGCAATTTTTGCGGCTCACATTTATACATTCTACAATGTCAGAGTCAATTTGTCAATATACATTTTCTGCATCTATTGTTTTAATTATATCACATATATATCTAAAACTTATCAATCATTATTGTCTGATTTCTCTTTGGGCCTACAGAGATAACAGATATTTTTGTTCCGCAGATTTCTTCGATTCTTTCCAGATAGCGCAGGACACTTGTGGGCAGCTTGTTGTATTGGGTAATATTACCGATATCTCCCCAGCCTTCAAACTCTTCATATATCGGCTCACAATTTTCCAGATCCTCCAAGCTTGCAGGAAAATCCCTGATTATTTTTCCACCCAGCCTATAACCTACACACATTTTGATAGTCGGAATATTTGACAGTGTATCAAGCTTGGTTATGGCGATACCTGTAAGACCGCTGATTCTCGCAGCGTATCTGACTATTACGGCATCAAACCAGCCGCATCTCCTTGGCCTTCCTGTTACAGTGCCGAATTCCTTGCCCGTAGTCCTGATATATTCTCCTGTCTCATCAAAAAGCTCTGTGGGGAAAGGACCCTTTCCTACTCTGGTTGTATATGCTTTTACAACTCCTATGACCTTGCCTATGAGGGCAGGCCCGACTCCTGCACCGATACATACTCCTCCTGCAATGGGATGGGAGGAAGTAACATATGGATATGTTCCGAAGTCCAGATCCAGCAGCGTTCCCTGTGCTCCTTCGAAGAGCACTTTTTTTCCTGCTTTAATGGCATCGTAAATCAACACCGATGTATCTTCGACAAAAGGCCTTATCTGTTCCGCATAGTCCAGATATTTGGCCAGCATTTCATCATACGAATAACCTTCAAAATCATATATTTTCTTTAGATATGAATTCTTAAGCTCCAAATTAGCTTTGAGCTTCTTTGCCAGAACCTCTTTTTTCAATAAATCGCAGACTCTTATCCCGATTCGCTCTGTTTTGTCCATGTAGCAGGGGCCTATTCCTTTTTTAGTTGTCCCCAGATCATCGCTCCCTCTTTTAAGCTCGGAAAGCTCGTCAATCTTCTTATGATACGGGAATAATACATGTGCCCTATCGCTTATCTTGAGATTTCCCGTACTTATGCCTCTGCTTTCCAGATTTCTGATCTCGTTGAGAAATGCTTCCGGATCAAGGACAACTCCATTGCCTATGATGCACATTTTATCAGCGTACAATATTCCCGAAGGAATAAGCTGCAGTTTATATATTTCATTATCAACCTCTACAGTATGTCCGGCATTATTGCCTCCCTGATATCTTACAACCACATCCGCTTTTTCGGCAAGATAATCTGTAAGCTTTCCCTTTCCTTCGTCTCCCCATTGAGCTCCTACTATTACCAATGATGACATATATAACACCTCTTTAATTAATTTCTCTGAGTTTAGTTGTGCTTGCTGTATTTTTCCCCGAGCAAACGGGCAACATATACTCCGCTTGCTGAAGCTTGGGATAACGAATGTGTTACTCCTGAGCTGTCACCCAAAATATACAGCCCTTTGATTGTTGTCTCCAGGTTATCGTCAACCTCTACCTGGGAATTATAAAATTTCACTTCCACACCATACAGCAGCGTATCTTCATTTGCTGTTCCGGGAGCAATTTTGTCCAATGCATAAATCATTTCTATGATATCATCAAGCTGTCTTTTGGGTATGACAAGGCTCAAATCTCCCGGTGTAGCATTCAGTGACGGGCGCAGAAAGCTTTTTTCCATACGCCTGTCACTGGATCTGCGTCCTTTTACCAAGTCGCCGAATCTCTGAACCAATACTCCTCCGCCCAGCATATTGCTGAGCTTTGCTATTGATTCACCATATTCATTGCTGTTCTTAAAGGGCTCTGTAAATCTGTTGGAAACCAGCAGCGCAAAATTCGTATTCTC
Source organism: Clostridia bacterium (assembly GCA_017994115.1). Classification (GTDB taxonomy): domain Bacteria; phylum Bacillota; class Clostridia; order Lutisporales; family Lutisporaceae; genus BRH-c25. The sequence goes on from JAGOLK010000112.1 coordinate 2,649, forward strand.
GGTATGATACTTAGGGTCTGAATAACTGTGTCCGTTTACTGTTACAATTCCGTTTGTATTTTCAGTGACCACTTCTCCGTGGGGATTCATGCAGAAGGTTCTTACCAAATCATTGTATTTCTCTGTCCTATATACAATCTTGCTTTCATAAACCTGGCTTGTAATATGCTCAAATATTGAAGCCGGAAGTTCAACCCGCACACCAATGTCCACTCTGTTGCTTTCCGTTTTTATCCCCAGCTTTTCACAAATCTGCGAAATCCATTTTGAACCGGAACGTCCGGCAGCCAGAATCAAATGATTGCAGGAATACTCTCCTTTTTCTGCTGATACGATAAAGGTGTCTCCTTGTTTTTCAATATCCGATACTTCATTATTAAATATTATTTCTACCTTATCCTTCAGGTACTCATACAGATTTTTCATTATTACGAGGTTTCTGTCCGTTCCCATATGACGCACCTTTGCATCCAGCAAGTGGAGATCGTATCTCAATGCCTGCGTTCTAAGGCTGCTGTTCTCCGTAGAATAAAGTATGGCTCCTTCGCCGCCCATTTTACAATTTACCTCATCCACATAGTACATAAGGTCAAGAGCTTCTTTCCTTCCTATATATTTGTAAAGCTCTCCCCCAAAGTTATTGGTTATGTTGTATTTCCCGTCAGACATTCCTCCTGCTCCGCCGAACCCATTCATAATATTGCAGGTGGGGCAGTTAATGCATGATTTTATTTTTTTATTATCTATAGGACATGCTCTTTTTTCCAGCTCATTCCCCTTTTCCAGCATAGCAACCTTAATACCGGCATCATATTGCATAAGCTCATAAGCTGCAAATATGCCGCTTGGCCCTGCGCCGACTATTATGACATCGTATTTCATTAGGGCACCGACCTCCATCTTTCATAGCAATATCGTACTGACAGAATATTGCTGTGCAAATTAAATTAGTGTTTTTATTCAAATTTCATCCTAACAGAATATGCTTTTCAAGTCAATATTATGAAGCTTGAAG
>JAGOLK010000040.1 GCA_017994115.1 Clostridia bacterium
TATACTTCATGTATTAAATGAAGGGCATGTTTTTGCAGAGGTGACTCTTTTCAGCAATACGGAATATCCGGCTACGGCAGAGGTTCTTGAAGATGCAGAAATAGGAATAATAAAGAACGAGGATTTGGAAAAAGTCATAAAGGAAAATCCGGACCTGTCTCTGCAGATGATCAAGTACCTGAACAAAAGACTTGTAGAGGCACATATGAAGATTAGGAATCTGGCGCTTTACGATACATATGAAAGGACTGCTCAGGCTTTGGTGAAGCTTGCCGAAGATTACGGCAAAAAAAGCAGTAAGGGGGTAAATCTGGATATTAACATATCAAGACAGGAGCTTGCAAATATAGTAGGCACTACCAGAGAGACAGTAATAAGAGCACTTACCGCTTTCAAAAAAGAGCGTTTGATAGGAATTGAAAAGAATACAATCACGATAATTGACCTGGAAAGCCTCAAGGAATGGCCTTATTAAATTAAGAATAAAACAAATCGGTATTGAATTTTGATACTCGGTTTGTTTTTTTATTGTATAGGAAAGTATGCTTTCCTATACAATAGGGGATGCAAGGGGGAGGAGCCCCCTGCCGATGAAGGAGGGTGCTCAGCTGCAGAGCTGACGCCTTCGGGAACCATAGGGTTCCCTAGCGAAAAAAATGCGTCGGGAGACGTGTTTTTTATGAAACCAGGAGTTTTTTTTCGTCTAAAACACAGGAGGGCATTGGGGGTAACGGGAATACCGGTTGTATATAAATTGTAATATTACATATCGGTCTTAGTGTAAAATTGTTATAGGACAAAAAATAGCAAGAGACCGCTCTTTTTGGTAAAATATTAGTTGCAAAACCAAAACAAAATACCAAGGAGGGTCTCTTGTGAATAATATTATACAGCAAATTTGCGAGGAATACATTAGTGAAATTTTAGATTTCTTTGATTCAAGAACAATAAGAACGCTCGATGAAGTCGAAGTAGATTTGAAGGAAAAGACTGATTGCTATCTAAGACAAATAATAAAAACATATTTTGAAGGCCTTGACCAAGCAATAGCAGACGATAAAACGGGAAGAAAGAAAAAAGGTTATGTTGTTGAGCAGAAGGTAGTTAAGAGAGAAATATATACGCAGTTTGGGAGCTTAGGATTTGAAAGAAGATATTACAAAAATAAACTAACTGGCGGATATTCGTATCTATTGGATAATGTAGTAGGGATAGAAAGTTATGATAGAGTCAGCGGCTCGATATCAGCGGCATTAGTTGAAAGTGCATCAGAGGTATCCTATGCAAAGAGCAGTAAGTATATTTGTGATGGAGATATCAGCCGTCAGACGGTAAAAAATAAAATAAGGCGGACGGAAGATCTTAAAGCAGAAGCTCCTGAAGAGAAGCGCAATATAAAGTATCTGCATGTGGAAGCAGATGAGGATCATGTTTCACTGCAGGACGGAACAGATACAATAGTTCCGTTAGTAAGCATCCATGAGGGAGTTGAACATATAGGCAAGAGAGGAAAATGCATCAACATTCATCATATCAGCAGTCACGGAAAAAGTGCAGATGATATATGGCATGAAGTTGCAGAATGGATTTATTCGGCTTACAATGAGGATGAAATAGAGAAGATATATCTTCACGGGGATGGGGCGACACGGATTAAGAAAGGGAAAGATTACTTACCGAAGGCACAGTTTGTACTGGATAGATATCATTTAAATAAAGCCTTAAAGGAAGTATCCAGGGGAGATGAACTTGTCTGTGCCAAGTTAAAAGATGCTGTGATGGAGGCGGACAAAGAATCACTAAAAGAATTATGCAGAGAACTTCGCAAGAATGCGGAAAGTGATAAGGTGAAGGAAAAAGTAGATAAATTCAGGAACTACATTACAACAAATTGGGACGGTATAGAAGCATATCAGGATGAAGGCTCAAGAGGTAGTAATACAGAAGGACATGTAAGTCATGTATTATCCAGCAGATTGAGCAGCAGACCGTCAGGATGGAGCCGAGAGGGTCTAAAGGCAATGGCAGAGCTCAGGGCTTATTGCTGCAGCGGAGGCCATGTAGAAACAAAGCATATGAGGAAGGCAGAGGCATCCTACAAGCTATCGAAAAAGATATTAAATAAAGTATCAAGGTCATATAGAAATACCCCTAAAGAGGTGCTGCATAATATATGCACTGCGACCGACGGAGCCAGGCTTCTTGTCAAGGCCGCGTGCGGAGCACCGTTCATTTTAGCCTTGACAAAATGGCAAGCGGTACGATAAGCGCATTTTTCTTTGCGTAATTTTGAAATCTAAAAAACCCCAGCATATTCAAACCAACATGTGTGCCTATTAGGACACGAGTTCAGTTTAACCATAAAGAGAAAGTCTGCTTTTTAAAAACCGAGAACAAATTGACACCGTCGATTATAACAGCGATATTGCAATTTTATAGAAAAAATGGGATAATATCAATAATGATGCAATTTTATAGAAAAACATGGTAATATCATGTTGGCTAAAAAACATTTGATAATGTCGGATATTGGAGTAATGGCATTGGAAGGGTATAAATTAAGGTATAAGTTAATAACGTTTCTCAGTTCCGGTAATATTAAAGATATTTCATCTGTTTACGCTAAAACATTTGATATAGCTTTATTTATTTTTCCGAGTAGAAGGAGTTTTATTCCCTTTGATAGAATAGAAGCTATCATTTCCGAAACCTTGGAAGTCTATTCAGAAAAAAACCTGGTGCAGGTTCCTCCCTTTGATAACCTTGAGCCTACCATTACAAACCTGGGAAATGTGTTTTTTGTGCTATTAAAAGAAGCTCTCTTTCAAAAAGATTTAGTTTTAGAAACCCTGGAAATTAGTGAGAGCCCTATTCGCAGCTATATAGTCAATGAAGTAAATGCAGATCGGGGATTCCTTGTCGGGCACAAGAAAATTAAAGCAACCAGTTTGCTAATGGATGATATAATTTCTCAATCAACTTATCATTTGCTTTCGGAAAATGAAAAAGAAGGACAGACGCCAATTCCTGTAGTTCATGCTCCCGCGCCGGTAGCTGAAGCAGGGCTTCCTTTGCCTCCTCCTAAACCCAAAATAGAGGATTCCTCACCCACTTTGCAGCCTGTTAAGGTACCGGTTTATCAGTTCACCCTTTGTTTTCTTTTATTGACGGTTTGTGGAGTACTTATTACAATATATTTAAAAAAGACAGGAGCGTATCCTTCGGGATCAGACATATACGGTCATCTGTTCAAATCCGATTTTCTTTACCACAGTATCAGAGCAGGGGACTTCTATCCTCTTTATACCGATCTTTGGTACAACGGTATGCAACCTTTCCGCTATTGGGCACCACTGCCTTATTATTTTCTCGTCATACTCCAATTTATCGCCGGGGGCGATGCGATTTCCTCATATCTGCTGTTCGTACTTTTTGCTTTTGTGATAGGAGGAACCGGATGGCTGTTATGGGGTTGGGCCTATAACAGGATGCTTTTTACTACTTTCCTTGGTGTGCTGTGGTTCTTTCTTCCTGATAACATCAGAGTTTTCTTTGTTGAAGGAAACTTCCCGCGTATGGCAATAGCAATTTTTCTGCCCTATTTGTTCTATTTTGTATGGAGATATGTGGAACATAGCAAAACGTGGGCTGTTGTTCCCGTAATTTTTATAATGTGCTGCATTATATTATCTCATGTTATGATTGCTGCCATGACAGGCATAGGGACCTTCATTTTTTTGTTTATTTACAGTATGAGACAGAAGCGCCTGCTCGAGTCCTTCCAGATAATCATTGCCATGCTGTTATCATTTGCACTCTGCGGAGTCTGGTTATACCCGGCTCTTCAAGGGGGACTGATGGGGATGAATGCTGCTGCAACCTCCGAAGTCATGCAATCACTAAGCACCCCCATTTCAATATCCTTGAATCCTTTGCTGCGTACTCAGGAGATATTTGACTATTATTATTTTGGACTTTCAATCCTTGTGATTAGCATTATCGGAATTTTTGTAGCTGATAAAAAAAGCTTACCCGGCTTTCTTACATCAATTATTATATTTTTGGGAACAACAACTGTTGTAGTGCCTTTTCTGGAGAAGCTGCCTTTAAACCAGTTGCTTTGGATGATGCGTTTTACACCTATCGTATATGCCATATTTATGCTGGCTCTACTGGAATGGCGGAATTGCCGCCGCTATGTTGTGATTATTATAGCTTTCTTTCTTATTATTGACAGTATTCCCTCTGCACATTTAGAGAAATATTTTTCCCATAACCCTGCCAGATTATCTGATTCTCTTTCAACTGCCAAAGAGCTTACCCGGCAAAGAGTATCATTGATAGATCTCAGTGTTTTTGATTCTTATCCGTCTTATTATTTTTCAAGTAAGGAACCGAAAACCAAATACACTTTTGGATGGGCATGGCAAGGGGCTGCGACAGCAAACAATATTATGATGATCAATACAGCAGCAGAGAAAGGATACTATTACTATCTTTTTGACCGCAGCCTTGAACTGGGTGATGACACAGTTATGGTGCATAAAGAACTTGTGGAAAAGGCAAAAAGGACAATGACTTCACTGCTTGAGGCTGCACAGGCTTCAGGATACAAATTTTATAAAGAAACAAACTTTACTTATATTTTTCATAGGGATACTCCCGCTTGTTTTGGTGTTGCTTCCGAATATGCGGGGCTGGCAATAGGTAATTCCGCAAAGGCAATAGCGTTGGAATATCCATCTTTTGAAGAAGGTTCCAGTGATAACCTAACGGATTACAGATATGAGGACTTAAGCCGGTATAAAGTGATCTACCTTTCCGGTTTTACTTATAATGATAAGAAGGCCGCTGAGGAGCTGCTGACCCGCACCGCTAATGGGGGCGTCAGGATAATCATCGATATGGGTCGGATACCGGTTGACCCTGTGACCAGCCGGATGACCTTATTTGGGGTAACAGCCCAGGCTATAAGTTTTTCTACCCAGTATCCCGAATTGATGTATCATGACCAGGTTTATCAAGCCCGGCCTTTCAAAGAAGAATACTCGACGTGGAATACCTTTTATTTAGATAATGTAGAGCAAGCAATCGGATATTCCTGGTTTAAAAACAAGAATATGCCTTTTTTAGGAACGGCGGGCAGCCCAAACATCATATTTATGGGTTACAATATATTGTTTCATGCAATGGAAACCCAGGATGAGTCAATAATAATGCTGATAAATGATTTATTGGAGTTTGAGCCGACCCAACTTCCGGACAGGGAAGTAGTGTCGATTTCTGTCAAGAAACAAAAAGACAAGTTGATAATTGATTCCGAAAAAGGTAGTATTAATACAACAATTGCTTATCAGGATAACTTTCGGAGTGATCAGAAAATTTATGAAAAAAATAACCTTTTAGTTGTGCAAGAGCCCCACACGGAAATTGAAATAACCTACGCATACTTGGCCCAAGGATTGGCTTTAAGCGGTGCGGGAGTACTTGGTACAGGTGTTCTGCTGTATTTCATTATCAGGAAGAGGAGGTGTGTTCAATGAAAAAAATAATTCAGAAGGTTCTTATAGGTTTATTACTTATACAGGCGGTTTCCTTTTCCGGTTATGCAGACTATGGTTCTATTGATATTGATGGTTATTATGATGATTGGGAGGATAAACCTCATACCGAGGTTTATTATGGTAAGAAGCCTTATGTCTCGGAAATTCACCTGGTTTCTGTATTCCGGGATGAAACAACGGTATATGTGCATATAAAAATGTCCGAGAACGGGTATACAGAACTACCAAACTCTTATTTTACTATGGATACAGACATGGGTTCAGAAGCTTTTACGCTGATGCTTGATTCCATGAAGAAAAAAGAGTCCGGTACAGCCGGAATTGAAGTTCATCTGACAGATAACTGGGATGTAGTCGGTTCGGGGTATTATACCAGGGAGGAAGGGGAATCCGATGAAGCGGAGTTTGAAATCCCACTTTACTCAATTACAGATGAGCCTGATGGAGTAGTTGATATCGCAATTATGTTTCCCGATTTGGGATCGCAGGATATTGTATGTGTCGGTGCCGGAACAGGACCATATATTACGGTTGCAATAGGTGCGGTTATCGTTTTGCTTTCCCTTGCTTATTATTACAAAAAGAAGCATCCGGCTTATGCCAAGTGAAAGGAATAATCAATGCTGACTTTGAAAATCATTGCGTTCATAGTTTGGATATATGTTATTTGGGTTCTCAGCAGGACGGGACTTCACTTTTTTAAGTTTTGCATAGGCAGTGTCGGACTTTTCTTCTTTTTGATGCTCTGGATACAGCCCTTAATCATGCAGCCCTTAAGAATGGCAGTATCTGCTGCCGCTGGCGTATTGGGAGATTTTTTTGAAATGTATGACTCATATTATCAATACTCCATGTTATTTATTCCAAAAGATACGACCGCAGTATCACTTACAATTGATTATGAATGTTCAGGGGTAATTGAAATTATGGCTTTCAGTTGTATGCTATGGTTCTTTCCGCTATATAATACAATTGAAAAACTGATTATTAACTGCATAGGGTTGGCAGTCATATTTTTAGCTAATGTTTTGAGAATCTTTTTAATTTGCACACTGATTTACTTTTACGGTAATGAGATTTTCTATTTCGCTCATACTATTTTTGGCAGAATATTTTTTTATTCTATTTCTATTGCTCTCTACTTTTATGTATTTACCCGTTCGCATATCATACGGCAGAAGGTAGGTAGTTTCAATTATGGGGATGGAGATACTTCTAAATAGAATAATCAGAGAAGTAATCTTCTGGATGGCCTGGATAATCATCCCTTTAATTATGGAGATTATCCCTGCTTTTTGGGGTTTTTTTATACTGCTAAAAAAGAGCTTTGTCCTCAAAGGTAAAGCTAGCCCGCAGACTTTTTCGGAAATTACCCTGATTATTCCGATATATAATTCTGCCGAAACCTTGCGGACTTGTTTGACTTCAGTCCACAATTCCAACTATCCCATCGAATTGATGGATATCCTGCTGGTGAATAACGGGAGCACCGACAATAGCTATGAGGTATACAGACAGTGTCAGGGTGAATTCAGAGACCTGCCGATGACCTGGCTCAATGCCAGTCAAGGTAAATCCAAAGCATTGAATATGGCGCTGTATAATAGCCACGGTAAATATATTGTACACATTGACAGTGACGGAAAACTTCATCCCGATGCACTCAGAAATATGGCAATACGATTCGAACAGCAGCCTGAGGTAGATTGCCTTACGGGAGTTATATTGACAGATATGAAGCTAATCGAATCGACAAATAGGTTTATGATGAAGTTAGTACGGCGATGTGAATTTTTCGAATATTGCCAGTCTTTTTTAGCCGGAAGAAATTTTGAGTCCGAGTTCAATAGTATTTACACGCTCTCCGGAGCATTTTCGGCTTTTCGTAAATCAGCTATTCTTAAATCACAGCTTTTTAATACAGCTACAGTTAGTGAAGATACCCAGGTAACTTTTCAAATGCGCAAGATACAAAAAAAAGGCATTAGTCTTTGCGAAAACGCTTTCTTTTTTGTTGATCCCATTGAAAGCTATGATAAGCTTTATACCCAGCGCCAGCGTTGGCAAAGAGGTGAGATAGAAGTATCCCATATGTTTTTGCAGGAAGAGCTGACTATAATAAAAGGTTTTATTAGCAATTTTATGGTGCGTACACTGGTTTTTGACCATACCTTTGCTTTCCCGCGTATGATATGGTATTTTGCACTTATTTTCCTTGTATTTTTAAATTATCCAATTGCCTTGGTTCTGAGCTCTATAGGAATAATATATCTGCTATATTCCTTTTCTATGTTCCTTTATTATATCAATATACTTATGTATCTGGATAAGGTAAAAGATATTCAGAGGTATTACAGGTCGAAGTGGTATCTCATATTTGTATTGCCCGGATTTAACTTTGTGGTTTTTTGGATTCGTTTTGCCGGAATTATTAACAGTATCAAAGGGGAGGGAGTATGGAAAACCACATCCCTGACCGAAGAATGGAATAAGATAAAAGTTGCCGTTAATGACGACTTCCACTTTCCCAAAAGAGTGATCGCGGCATTAAGAAGGAAGGTTAATCTATGAATACGCTGATTGTGGCTTTACCCGCCTATAATGAAGAAGAAAATATTGAAGCTTTGGTAAGCAGCTGGCAGCAGTATCGGGAAATACTTATGGACAAGTATGGGTTGATATTACAGATTGTCGTCATCAATGACGGCAGTAGGGATAAGACCGTCGAGATTGCCGAAGATCTGAAAAGAAAATATTCGAACTTCACATTGGTCAATCATATCCATAATAAAGGTCTTGGAGAAGCTGTAAAAACAGGGATTGCTTATTTTCTTGACAATTGTCCCGAAAGCCGGTATATGTGTCTGATGGACTGCGACAACACACAGGATCCGTGTTATATAACCGATATGCTTGACTGCAGTAATCGAACCGGAGCAGATGTCATCATTGCTTCCCGTTATCGGAAAGGATCGGAGGTTATGGGGGTATCCGGTTTTCGGCTGATTATGAGCGGAGGAGCCAGATATGTTTTTTCGGTTCTGCTGAATATTCCAGGTGTAAGGGATTATACCTGCGGCTATAGGCTTTACAGCAGAGAAATCCTTCGAAAGGCCTCATACAGATTTGAGAAGGATTTAATTGAGGAAAGCGGATTTACCTGCATGGCTGAACTCTTATATAAGCTTTTTACCTGCGGTGCGGTCTTTGGTGAAATTCCCTTTGTGCTTCGCTATGACTTTAAAAAGGGAACAAGCAAAATGTCAGTACTCAAAACAGCTATAAACAGCATGGGTTTAGCGCTGCGACTCAGAAAAATCAAAATGACGGAGAAATCAGATGAGTGAAATTACAGAAAACAAGATAACAGATAGCAAGTTGCAATACCGTATAGAGCTTTTTTCGGCTCTGATTATTACAGGTATTGTTTGTGCTGCCGGTTCTTCCAATCTATTATTTGCATCAAATGATTTGTATCCGGCGGCAACAGATGCTATGGGTCACATGGCAAAGGTACAATATATTACCCAGTGCCTGAAGGGAGGGGTTATTCCTTCATGGTTTCCTTATTGGTATAACGGTGCCGCCGTCACTCAGTATTATCCGCCGCTTTCGTATTATTTAATGGTGCCGGTATATGCCCTAACGGGAAATGTTATGCTTACATTCAAAATCAACTGCTTTCTGATGATGTTTATCGGTGGCATGGGAGTTTGGTATTTTTGCCGTAAGGTTATCGGGAAATGGTGTGGTTGTATAGCTATTGTATTCTACTGTTTACAGCCCTTTCTTTTGAGCTCATTATACATTGTCGGAGTATTAGCACAGGGACCCGTCTATGCCATAACTCCTTGGCTGCTATATTTAGTGCTTAGCTTTATCAAAGAACCAAACCGCCGGAAAGCACTCTTTTGCACCATTGCTACTGCATTGCTGATTCTATCACATCCAATGCATGCATTCATAATTGTTCTTTGCATAATGCTAGTGCTTCTGATGTTTATTCCTTCTAATAGGATATCCTTACTTAATTATACTGTGTTGGTAGTCATGATGACATTTTCCTTAATTATAACGGCTTTTTGGTCTTTAGTCGGAGTAACGGGATTAGAAAATCCAACAATTCCCTATATATTACCAGGCGTCGCAGCAAATGTCACAGCGACTCTTAAATGGTTCCAACCCGGAAACATGGGTGGCTTATACTTCTATTTTGCACTGCCAATTTTGGTATTTACTGTAATTGCGGCAATGGCTTTAATTTTGCGCACTACAAAAAAGCAGGTTATTAATGCTGAAAGGTTCGAGATTCCATTTTGTATAACATTAACATTCTTCACTACTATGTTTTCTTTTGGCAGGCAAATTCCAGGATTCAAGCTTCTACCTATGACAGATAGTTTGGTATCGGGTCGAATTTTGTCTCTTACTGCACTTACCGGAGCAATTGCCTGTGCCTACCTAACCTTTACAGTTATAGGGTATATACCAACCTTGCGAAGGATGATGCGTTTAGTAATTTTGGCTATTGCCCTCAGCGCCTTTGTCCTGACAATTGTTCACATTAATCCATATAAATTCTCTTTTCCCATAGGGTCCTATGAAAAATTTGAAAAACGGTTTGAATCTGTAGCCGGAGATATTTCCGTTTCTCCTTTTGACAAAGGACGTTATATCTGGTTCAGCGGACTAAGTTCTGATGAAGCAAACATACCTATAGCTTATGGTTTTACTATCTCAGAGGGATGGAATATGGAAGGAAGTCCTCACAACCGTGCTTTGTGGAATCATCTATTATGTATTGCCACAGATACAAGAGATTATCTAGCTAAGAATTTTGCTTTCTGGAATGTAAGATATTTTATGTTGCCTACTCAATATGATGAAATGGTAATACCCTTAAAAGAGCATCTTGGTTTTCGATTAGCTTACGACACTGAGTTTTATACAAGCCAATTGCCGTCATCCTACTTTCTAACCGACAGGCGCAATGGGTTGATTTTTGGTATCGGAGCACCCGGAGTTGCTATGGAGTTTCCGTATCTTGTCTATGAACAGCGTCGGGATATTTCTGATTATTCGCTTGCAGAACTTTCAGAATACAAGCTTATATATTTATGCGAGCCGGTGGTGGATACCATGAGGCAAAAAGAAAGGATCGAAGAAACAATTAAATACCTGATAGATAAAGGAGTCAGAATTATTATTGAACCTACGCCAACCAAAGGATTTAAACTATTTGACGTGGCAGTCTCCGATGTGCCTGCTGAGGACTCACTGCTACTGGAGAAACAATACCTGTCCCCTTTAAATAGTATTATAGATAATGTGAAGATTGATGAGAAACATGGGTACTTCAGGGCACTGTTTGGACTTGATGAAGCGTATTACAAATCGGTTCAAAATGGCGGACTGTTGCAAAATGACATTATCGGGACAAAAAGAGTGGGAAAAGGTGAAGTGCTTTTTCTCGGAATGCATCTCAGTCAGTATCTGAAAGCTGTATATGCATTGAACCTGGGTGTACCTGAAGATATTAAAGAATATCCAAGCTGCTCAGATGAAATCAAGACTTTATTTGAAGATATTTTTAAAACCTATGAGATTGAGCGGGATTTTTGGCCGGATCCATTTCCTGTAAATAATGTTCGCTGGAATTATAAGGGTGTTGATTTCGATTATTCCAGTCAGGCAGCGCAGGAGATGACTATTAGTATCACTTATACGCCACGCTGGAAAGTGACAATCGATGGTAAGCCGTCGGATGTCGGGCAGCATGAGAACTTGATAACACTGCAGCTGCCTGCCGGCGGGCATAAGGTGCAATTAAAATACGGGTTGACAAAATACGCTGTCATAGGATACACTACATTGATAACAGGATTGTTATTATTGTTTCTTTTTACAAGATATTATGACATAAATATATCTAATTTAAGAAAGTTATATATTTTTTTTAAGAAATATTTTCAGGTATAATACCATATTTTTTGTTTTTGGAAAGAAGTTGAGATAAAATGTTGAAAATAGGAAAAATTAGTTACAAAGTCAAGCTTTTTGTCATTTCCTTATTGACAGTAGGTTTTATTACGATTTGCTGGCTATTTATGTTTCAAGAGTTGAATAAGTACAAGGACAGTATTATCAAAAACTATAGCAGCACTCAAGAAAGTCTGGTTACAGAGGTCTCAAAAAAAGTTAAAGAAGGCCTTTTAACCGGCACCGGTGAAGAAGGTGTTATTGATATATTAAGTAATGCCGGAACTTCAGGGAGCAGATATTGGTTTTTATATACAGCTTCAGGGGCGGTATTTGAAAAAGACTATGAAGAAACCAGGAAAATTAAAGGGAAAAGCGCATCGGAGTTAATTAAATTTTGGAAGCTTCAGGGAGGCACCGGTACGGAAGATTTTGAGAAGCTGCTTCTTCAGAAGAAAAATGGATCTTCTGTCTTTACAAAAAGTGCAGATTATGGAGAAGAGATTGTTTCAGTAAAGTATTTTATTGCAAATAATACCGGATACTTTTTAGGAATGTCAACACAACATCAGTATGTTTTGTATGTTGGAAGGGTCAATGAACATATTCTATATTTATATATATTTGCAGGTGCTGTCAGCCTGGCTCTTTTAGTCCTTGCTCTCTTCCTGTGCCTGACTTTGTATAAGGGTCAGAAGCGATGTGATAAAGCAAATATAATAATTAAAGATAATAACTTCCACATTGAGGAGCTTACAAAAAAGCTTGCCTCGAAAACCGATGCAGTGAAAAATGCGAGTATATACGACGACCTGACAAAGCATTATAATAGGAAGTTCTTTTATAATTTGTTGTCCAAGATAAATGATGAACATTTTCAGCCCATAAGCATTGTTGTTTTGAATATCAATGGGATGGATAGGCTAAATCGAACAGCATATTACAGAACAGGTGACGAGGTTCTCGAAAAAACCTCCGGGATATTGCAAAGGTTATGTTTAGATACAGATATTGTTGCCAGAACCGGCGGCGGTGAATTCAGTGTTCTTATGACAGTTACAAATATATCTGAAGCATACGGAATAACAGAGAACATAAGACGTCAGTTTACAGGTCTTAATCATGCCGATTTGACGTTATCAATAGGCGTTGCTCAAATGCAACCGGAAGATAACAGCATTTTTAGTGCTTTGGACCGCGCACGCAAAAATTTGACGTTGGAAAAACTAAATGATAAAAATAGCAGTGATTACAGTATTATCGCAATGTTGATGGAAATGCTCGGAGCTTATTCCCATTCAACAGTTGCCCACTGTAACCGACTGAGAGAAAAAGCATTGATAATCGGGAAATCCCTTGGGTTGTCTAATTCGGAACTCTCACGTCTTGCAATAGCCGCTCAGCTTCATGATGTGGGGAAAATAGGTATTTCCGATACGATTTTGAACAAAAAAGAAATGCTTACAAGACACGAGAAAGATTTTATCTACAGGCATCCGGACATTGGGTATGAAATCATAAAATTGATTCCGTCTTTAGATGAGGTTGCTATTGACATCCGGCAGCATCACGAATTCTATGACGGCACCGGTTATCCCGCAGGACTTAAAGGAGAGGAGATTTCCCTCTGTGCCAGAATTATCAATGTTATCGATAGCTATGATGCGATGACAAACAGAAGTGTATATGCTAAAGTGAAGACGCCGGAAGAAGCAATTGAAGAACTTCAGATAAAAAGTTCCATTCAGTTTGATCCCCACATAGTCGATGTTTTTGTTAAAGTATTTAGCGGCAATATAAAGGTAGGCAGTGAGATTGCATGATGAATATTTTAAAGCAGATTCTGAAGGATAAATTTGCATTATCAAAATATTTCTTATACTCAGTGATAGTTGCTGTTATCGATACTATAATTGTTTGGTTACTGACAAGGCAGAATTTGACTCACTTGGTTATGGCAAACACAATAGGCGTATCAATAGGCTTTGTTCTTCATTATTTACTATCTTCAAAATCAGTCTTCAAAACACGATACAGTGTTATAGGGTTTATTATCTATTTGGGGACTTTTTTTGTTGGCTTATTTGTTGCCAACTGGCTTATTTATGTATCTTACCAATACATCTTTGTTGATTATATGATGGATTTACGTATCTTGCTAAGCAAAGGAGTCTCAATAATAGTTCCGTTCTTTTTAATGTATTTTTTGAGAAGATATCTGTTTTTTATTCTTAATAGAAAGGAAGACAAATAGTGACATACAGTCAATACCGATTCAAATTTTATTTCAATGCAAGTCATGCAATATACCTGATGGGGCAATTGGGGGAGAGTCATCCTCACACATGGGAATTGATTATACATGTGGCCAAGATAACTGACGACTTTGCACCTTTTAATGAGATTGAGAAGAAGATAGAAGATTTTCTTTCACAGTATCAGGATGTATTCATTAATACTGTACAGCCATTTACCACAATTAATCCGACACTGGAGAATATATGCACTCATTTTAAAACAAGTATTCAAGAGCTGCTTTACTTAAAGGGATGGCTTCTTCTTTCCATAGAATTAAGCGAAACGCCTACAAGGGCATATGTTATAAGTATGCATGATGAAGCCGAATCAAAAAAATCATATTATGAAAAAGCCGGCGCAGAAACAAATCAGGATGTTGTGGACGAGCTTGTTTTTGAGAAGCTGGATTCCTTATTTAATAACAGGGAAATAGCTGCCGAAAAAGATACTGACGGTGAACAAAAATAAAAAGACTTATATATATATGTCGTGAAAAAGATTTATCATTATAAAATCAGTGCCTGAACTTTTATGTTGCACAAAAAGGTTTTGCACTTATATGACAAAATCCCTAACGGGTTTTGTCACTTGATGAAGATTCTGATTTTGTGTTAAAGTAATGTATTTTTCACGACATATGAATTGCGGAAAATGTGACCTGCCATTTGAATTCCAATGTAAAATGTTTGACAGGTCACATATATCATTAAATATTATGATACCTGAAACTTAGGGTATTTTTTTTTCGTCTAAAATTTAAGTAGGGTCCGGGGGTTACCAGGAACATGTACTGTATAGAAATTGTAATATTACATATCGGTTACTTTGCTGAAAGTACAAGGGTAGTCTGGTAAAATAGGCATATATGATAGCCTGAACAATGGTTCAAGAAATCTAAAATAAGGTAAAAATGAATGAGGTAGTGGTTATGAAAAAAAATAATCGGAACAGTAAATTTTTAACAAAGGTATTGGTTGTACTGCTTATAGCATCTATGACATTCCCGGGAGCGGTTTATTCTCTGGAATCGGCCAAACTGATTGAAGACGGGCAGCACATTGGCCCCGGTACATATTATAGGAATATGAATTACATAACCCCTAACGGGAACTTTATGGTCAACATGATAGAGAGTAAATTCGATGACAAATATATCAGTGTAGAAGTTGCTGACAGCGGAAGCAGCCTGACCAACAAACCGGTGTCTTATCAGGCTTCACAGGAAAATGATGAGAATAAGAGAGTAATAGGTGCAGTCAATGGAGATTTCTTTGACATGACGACAATAAAGGGGCTTACTTACGGTACCAGTATTATAGAAGGAGAAATCAAGACTGCAGTAAAGACTTCAACTATACTTGGAGTTACAGACAAGGGAGATTGCTTCATCGATACCTTGAATATGGAAGGAGCTGCCGCATATAAGTACATACAATATCCGGTAGACTCAGTAAACAGGCTCAGGTGGGCGGATCAGACCGTTATTTACACCCCATTTTTCGGAAGGACAACAGTAAATACAGTTGCCGGGACTGATATCATAGTAAGAGGCGTTGAACTTCCGCTTAAAGCAGGGAAGAGATATACAGGCAAAATTGAAAAGATAACTCCGGACTCCAAAATCACAGAAATACCTTCAGACGGAGTGGTTATTTCCATGCCTGTCAAAGCCTTCAGGCAGCTTGCCGGAGTTCCTTCCGGTGCTGAGATGAGCTTTTATGTAGATTTTGACAAGAAAAACCTGGATTTTGCGGTATCCGGGGCGCCCAGGCTTCTTGAAGGGGGGCAGATCTCTGCGAAGGTAAAGGAAAGGGCAGATGCCTTGCAAAGGCACCCAAGGACTGCGATAGGCATAAAGGATAACAAGATTTATATGGTTACGGTTGACGGAAGGCAGCCTGGGTACAGCGACGGAATGACTCTTTATGAATTGGTGGAGTTTTTCTTGAGCCAAGGAGTGGAAAATGCCATCAATCTCGACGGCGGAGGGTCAACGGCCATGGCTGTAAGAAAGCAGGGAGATGCTGCTGCAAAGCTGGCAAACAACCCTTCTGACGGAAGGGAAAGATATGTGGGAAACTCAATACAGCTTGTATCTGAAGCACCGTTATCAGATCCTGCAATATTGAGATTCAAGGATACCAGTGTCAAGATATATAAGAACAGCTCCTTCAAGCCATCCTATTACGTTTTGGACAAGTATTACAATCTTCTGCCGGGAGATATGGGCAAAGTAAGGTTCGGAATTGATGTGAAGACATCAAAGATTGCTGCAGACGGCACATACAGCTCCGGCAGCCAGGCAGGCAAAGGGTATATATATGCTGCGTGCGGGGATACACAAAGCAAAATGCTTGTTGAAATAGTGGACAAGGTAAGCTCTCTTGCGGTAACAAATGATTTTGTGCTTCTTGATCCGGGAGAAAAGACACAACTGCAGGTAAAAGCCTTTGATGAAAACGGCGGGAATATTATAATAAGCCCCTCTGCTGTCAAGTGGACAGTTGAAGGTGAATTGGGAACGGTGGATAAAGATGGAGTTTTCACGGCAGGAAATAATAATGGACATGGTAAAATAACAGCTTCTGCAGGAACTGTCACAGCAGCCGTTGGGGCTAAGATAGGCAAGACTCCCGTAATTGTTGCCGACTTTGGAACCCTTGACAACGTGGAAGCAAAATTTATCAGAAGCAAGGCAGCTATAAGACATAATCAGAAGGGGGAACCGGTAAGGATAGGAAATATTTCCTTAAGACTTGATTATGATTTCCAAAATACTGAAGGTACGTCAGCCGCTTATGTAACCTTTAAGAAACCGGTAACAATTATAGGAAAGCCTATTGAGCTTGGAGTCTGGGTGTATGGTGACGGAAGCAGCCACTGGATTAGAGGAAATTATATAAACTCGGCGGGAGAGAAAAAGGTAATTGATCTCACCAAGTCCGGAGGCCTTGATTGGAAGGGCTGGAAGTATGTATATGCTGAATTGCCGAAAGATGAGAAATACCCAATAGCCCTTGAGCAGATATACTTGGCCGAGACAGCTCAGGATAATAAGAATTCCGGCAGCATATATTTTGACGATGTAATGGCAATATACAAACTGGATAAAGACTATTACGATCCTGTGATAGTATCGGTACTGTCCGAAAGCACTGAAGGGCTTCCCGGTCAGGCTCAGGAGATAGGGGTAATTGCAGCTGACAGAGGTTACGGCATCGATCCTGCTTCCATAAAGATGTATATTAACGATTCTGCCGTAAAAGCCAGTTTTGAACCTGAAACAGGAAAAATAAGCTACATTCCGGCAAAGCCGCTTAAAAAAGGTGAATACAAGGTGAGAATAACATTAAAGGATAAGATAGGGCATTCTCTGAATCCGGAATATGTGTATACCTTCACAGTCAAGTAAGAGAAGAACGAGGACACGGGGAGGACACGGGGACGTTTCGCGTGTCCCACTGGAAGTGGGACAGGGGAAACGTCC
>JAGOLK010000113.1 GCA_017994115.1 Clostridia bacterium
TGCCTTTACAGTTTCCCTGGCAATAATTTTTGTTCCGATGGCTGCTTGTATGGGAATCTCAAACATCTGTCTCGGAATTACTTCCTTGAGCTTTTCAGCCATAGACCTTCCCCGGGCATATGCCTTGTCTTTGTGTACTATGAAGGAAAGTGCATCAACCGCTTCTCCGTTAAGCAGTATATCCAGCTTAACAAGGTCTGACTGTTCATATCCCTTCAGCTCATAGTCAAAGGAGGCGTAGCCCTTTGTCCTGGATTTTAATGCGTCAAAAAAGTCATATATTATCTCATTCAGCGGTAAATCATAATTAAGTATGGCTCTCTTTTCCTCCATATACTGCATATCCCTGAAGGTACCCCTTCGGTTCTGGCAAAGCTCCATAATCGCTCCTACATATTCCGTAGGAGTCATTATGGTGGCCTTTACAATGGGTTCCTCCATATATTCTATCTCCTGTGGAGCAGGCAGGTTTGTGGGATTGGAAACCTCAAGCTTTTCTCCGTTGGTCTTGGTAATATGATATATAACGCTTGGTGCGGTGGTCACAAGATCAAGATTGTATTCCCTTTCCAGCCTCTCCTGTATTATCTCCATGTGCAGCAATCCCAGGAAGCCGCATCTGAAGCCAAAGCCCAGTGCTATCGAAGTCTCCGGCTCATAAAGCAGTGCTGCATCATTAAGCTGCAGCTTCTCCAGGGCATCCTTAAGATTGTCATAATCTGCTCCGTCTGCGGGATAAATGCCGCAATACACCATTGAAGTAACCTTCCTGTAGCCCGGAAGCGCTTCCTTGCAGGGATTATCCGCATCGGTAATTGTATCGCCCACGCGGACATCCTTTACATTCTTTATGCTGGCTGTTACATAGCCCACATCTCCTGCCATAAGCAGGCCGGTAGGATTCAGCCAGGGCTTCAGGGTGCCTACCTCCACCACTTCGTATTCCTTGCCGTTTGACATCATGCGCATGTTCATGCCGGGCTTCAGTACCCCGTCCACTACTCTTATATAGGCAATAACTCCTTTATAGCTGTCATAGAAGGAGTCAAAAATCAAAGCTTTCAAAGGCTCATCCTCATCTCCGGCAGGATGGGGTATATACTTCACTATTCCTTCCAGCACCTCTTCAATATTAATTCCTTCCTTGGCCGATATCAATGCGGCATTTGAGGCATCAAGGCCGATTACATCCTCGATTTCCTTTTTTACGAACTCCGGATCTGCGCTGGGAAGATCGATTTTATTTATTACCGGATAAAGCTCCAGATTGTTATCCAAGGCCAGATATACATTAGCCAGTGTCTGCGCCTCAATACCCTGGGTGGCATCCACCACAAGGACGGCTCCTTCGCAGGCAGCCAGGCTTCTGGAGACTTCATAGGTAAAATCCACATGGCCCGGGGTGTCAATCAGATTCAATATGTATTCCTGTCCATCCTGAGCCTTATAGTTCAGCTTGACCGATTGAAGCTTTATGGTGATTCCTCTCTCCCTCTCAAGGGCCATATTGTCAAGTACCTGCTCCTCCATATCCCTGGCAGAAATAACCCCTGTTTTTTCTATAAGCCTGTCGGCCAAAGTCGATTTTCCATGATCTATATGTGCTATTATGCAGAAATTCCTTATATGCTTTTGCCTGTCACCTGCCATATATGGCGTCCTCCTTTGTGCCCCTTTAGTCTTTATGATTGTATCAAATGAGTTTTATACATTTACGCATATTATAGCATATTAGTTTTTAACAATAAATATATACTATATACACCGGATTTTGAAAAATGCAATGGGTTTATGCACAATAGAAGAAAAGGAGTATTGCCAACTGCTTAAAAAGGAGGACATGGGGACGTTTCTCCTGTCTCACTGAAAGCGAGACAGGAGAAACGTCCCCATGTCCTCCCCATGTCCTCACGGTAAAGGTTCATGCTATTTATGATACAAAATCATTCCTTAATCTTTGATTTTATGCTTTTCACAGCTCCGTCATAATACCTCTTGAGATTGCCGAAAATATTATTGGAAATCCTGACGGCAGGTTCTATATTTATCATAAGCTTTTCTCCGGCAATGTCTACTCTCAGCAGGCTGTCCTCCTGCAAAGAAACTGCTATTGCGTACTTATCGTCATTGCACATCATCATTCTTCTGGCTGACATATCTGCAATGCTGACTGAAAAAATCAGCAGAATTATGCAGAAGAATATCCCCAGGGCCTTCTTCAGCTTATTTTTTAATGCTTCCATCCTCTGTTTCTTTTTATCAACTCTCTTGCTCATCTGTATCTATTCCTTCAGGTCGTTTATTACTTCCCCCATAACCCTTGCAAAAAGCTCTGCCGAATATTGGGCTTCTTCAATAGTATTAAGCATGCATCCTACCTCTACCAGCATGGAGTGATTGCTGAAATAGAGGTTGTACTTGCCTCTGCTTTTTACATCGATTTTGTAGAATAATCCAGGATATATTTTATCCATCTTTTTCTTTATATATACTGCAAACTTTTCCAGTTCTGCGTAGTTTGGATTCTCTTTTGCTATTACAAGCATTATCCTTGCAGCCCTTTTCCCGTTTATCGAGGTGGTGTATTCGGATTTTTTGGCTGTTTTCTCAGCAAATGTAGCTTTCTCCGCATCAAAGGCATCCCTGTGTAAATCCAGAATTACCTTTAAGGACTTGTATTTATTGATGCTGTTCTTTATAGTTTGAAGGGAATTTGCATAAGAATATGCATAGGACTCTTTATCATGCTTGGTCTTGTCATGGAGAACCTTGTATTTGTATTTATCCTGCAGCTCTTTGGCAAATGTGCTTCCTACAGCTATAACATTGTACTTGTCATTCTGGGTATGATAATTCCCTGCAGTATTAGGCATGTAGCTTTCTGTGGAATGAGAATGATAAACGAGTATCTGCGGAGATTTGCTGTTCAATGCTATTTTACCGGGGATGGCGACAGCTTCTTCCGCAATTTGTGATGTCGGGGTTTCTGCAGGTATCTCAGCTTTATATTCATCTTCCTCGCTGAAGTAAATAGCTCCCTGAGGTGCATTCTCAAAGTCGGTAATATTGGGAACTGCTGAACTGCTGCCGGTTTCAGCATATGAAAATAGTGACGGATCATATTGACTGAAAGCTGTAAAGGCAAAATTCAGGTAAGTTATGGGGTTGCCGGCGTCGGTATGAAGCCCGTCGGTGATGCTGCTTGCGGCAGATTCAAGAAGCCCGGGCATAGGACAGCCGTATTCAATCTCATAATTTGCCTTGGCTCCTGTCATTACAGTATTTAACAGCTGTATGTAAAAGTTATTGGAGTATTCTTCAAGCTTTAGCCTCTTTTTAATGTCATAATTGAAAACCTCTGCAGAGCCGGTTGAGCTGATATTGTATTTGCTTAA
Source organism: Clostridia bacterium (assembly GCA_017994115.1). Classification (GTDB taxonomy): domain Bacteria; phylum Bacillota; class Clostridia; order Lutisporales; family Lutisporaceae; genus BRH-c25. Next base: position 3,396 of record JAGOLK010000113.1, read on the forward strand.
ATATGGGTCAGGTGAATATAACCATTTCAGAAATAAAAGCGATGCTGCAACTGCCAGTGCCAAAAAAAGCGCAAACAGCCATTTCTTGTTCAAACACTCCACCTCTCTTCCGCCCGCTTTTTGAACCCGATTAAAAATTGGACCTGTCTGTATACACATATATGCCATATACTAATAAAAAATGCGTCTCTCGACGCACTTTTTTAGTTCAAATACCTGTTCATTTCATCCTGGTCTACGTTTGG
>JAGOLK010000114.1 GCA_017994115.1 Clostridia bacterium
AAGCTCGGCCATGGTTCTGCCATAACCGTCAACAATAAAGAGCGGATCATATCCGAATCCGTGCTCTCCCTTTTCTTCATAACCGATTTTTCCGTATACATAGCCTTCTGCAGTTATCTCTTTTCCCTGGGGGAATACTGCGGCAATTGCAGAACAGAATCTTGCTCCTCTCTCATTATCCGGCACCTCTTTCAGAGCTTCCTTAAGCTTTTCATTGTTTTTCTTATCCTTTTCCGCTCCCGATTCTCCTGAGTATCTTGCTGATTTCACTCCCGGCTGTCCCTTCAGTGCATCTACCTCAAGGCCTGAATCGTCAGCTATCGCTGCTTCTCCTGTAAGGCGAAAGACCTCTCTTGCCTTTATCAAGGCGTTTTCCATGAAGGAATCCCCGTTTTCTTCAATCTCAATATCCAATCCGGCGTCCGCCAGGGATATTATTTCTATTTCTTTATCCTTTAATATTGCTCTTATTTCCTCAAGCTTATGACTATTATTTGTCGCTGCTATCATTTTCATCATATGTACCTACCTTATCGGCGATTTCACCAAGGGATTGCTTTTGTATCTCTATCAGCTCCTGTATACCTTTCTCGGCAAGCTCCATCATTTCCCGAAGCTGTGCTTTATTAAAGGGGCTTTCTTCTCCCGTACCTTGAATTTCTATAAATTCCCCCTTATCGGTCATTACCATGTTCATATCCACTTGGCAGGTTGAGTCCTCGGAATAGTTCAGGTCCAGTATTGCCTCTCCGTCCTTTATGCCAACGCTTACTGCCGCAATATAACCATTCAAGGGCATTTCTTCCAGCTTTTCCTGCTGAACCAGCTTATATAAAGCATCAACAAGGGCTACAAAGGATCCGGTGATGGATGCTGTTCTTGTACCGCCATCAGCCTGTATAACGTCGCAGTCTATATAAATCGTGATCTCTCCCAGTTTTTCAAGATTCACTATAGATCGCAGCGCTCTTCCGATCAGTCTCTGTATCTCCATTGTCCTGCCATCGACTTTTCCTCTTGCCGACTCCCTTGGCTTGCGTACTTCGGTTGATCTGGGAAGCATTCCGTACTCACTGGTAATCCAGCCCTTGCCTGTTCCTTTTATAAAAGGAGGCACCTTGTCGTCTACTGAAGCCGTGCAAATCACTCTGGTATCACCCATCTCTATAAGCACTGAGCCTTCTGCATGCTTTAAGTAATTCCTTATTATTTTTACAGGCCTTATTTGTTCGTTTTTTCTCCCGTCAATTCTCTGCATCTGTCTTCCTTCCCTTCAAAAGTATTGTTTTGTGTTTAGTAATCCCTTACAGGGCTGCAAAAAATTTCTGCCTTAATTTAAAAGTTCTATTATAATATTATTTCATAAGCACGGCAGATTTATTTTTCCCTTTCTTCCCAAGACATCCATAAAAACATACAGCTTGTCAGCTTTTTTTACGATATGCAGGGACGTTTTGAAACATCCCTATATCGCTTGTTTTATGTAATTCTTATTCATAAAAATTAACAAAAACCGGAACCGATATATATTCGTCCGCACCCACACCATCAGTATTTTCAACGATCTTGCCATTTACAAATATCTTGGCTTTTGAAATCGCAGGAAATTCCTTAAGTGTAAGCGTTACCGCCTTTTTCACAGCATTCTCCGCCGCCTTGTCTCCCTGATTAGCCAGTACATGCTCGGAGAAATTCACATAAGCTATACCGCTGTTTACCTGCACATCCAGCAGTTTAGTACCCTCCGGGAAAGGATTTTTCAGGCTGCTGGACTCCGGGGGGCCTTCCAGCAGTGCGCTTAAGGCGGCTTCCACACTGTTTTCAAAGCCGGATACCACTTTTGTTAACGGAACAAAATATGAATATGCCCCGCTTCCTTTTTTATGATAGTATACCACAACCTTTGATAACTTTTCACCTGCCTTTTCGACAGGCTGAAGATTTATTTCCGTTCTTTTAAGCTCGGGCCCTACTTCAGTTCCCTTTGGCATTTCTTCAATTTTTTTGCCATCCACCCTGATTTCCACTGATTTTATGTTTGGAAACTCTGTAAGCGTATATGTCACTGCTTTGATTCCCAGCTCTTCAGCCTTTTTGCTGCTGAAGTTCAGAAATTCCTTTGAAAAATCTATTATAGCCAAACCATTTTCCCGGATGACTGCTCCGTTGATTTTGGTGCCCATAGGCAGTGTCGGCGTCAATCCTGCGGCTTTGATATCCTCTACCGTTTCCGGGCTGTAAATGATAGCTGATATTGCTGTTTTTGCTACGCCAAGATCCCCCTTGGGCATATATCGCATAACAGGTATAAGAAAGTCTTCGTTGTCTTTGTAGTAAAGTACCGTTGCCCTGCTGTCTTCCGGTTGAGAAACACTGACTTCACTCATGCTTTGGGTCTCTTCCTGCACCTGCTGCGGACTTTCCTCTACCGTATCAGTCTTTTTGTTAAAGAAATCCCATAAAGAAGTCAGCGGGTTACTGCAGCTTGTAAGGACCAATGTACAGCATATAAGTAATGCCAATAATAGTGCAAGCTTTCTGTTCATTTATTTCACCCCTTATTTTTTTATCAATATATTATATTAGCCTTGTAAGGGGTATATTCTTATAAGTAGAATAATGCGCAATATCTACAGGTTTGTAAAGTAGTCCGACTGTAGGGGAAGTATGTTCTCCTCACCTTCCAAAGCCAGCAAAATCACTGGCGAGGGTCCCATCTTGCGGGCCCGTCTGGTTATTTTGCCAGGGGTATTTCCGTTCCGAGGTCAGGTGGAAGGTTTCGTCGAATATAGCTTCCCCACGTCGGTATTTGCATATCCTTTATATATAAGGCAGTATTCTGTAAGTTTGCATAACCAAGCAAGAGCTTGTATAGTATAGCAGGGCACACTTTTATGCATTTTGGTAACAGGCCTCTGATATGGCTTTGGTAAAAAGTTCGTGAAGCCGGCATGGAGGCCGGCTTAGGTGTCTCGGGTCATGGAGGACCTTTTGACACCGGCAGAACTTTTCCAAAGGCATATCAGTAGTCCTGTCAAAATCATAATCCGTGTGCCTCGATATACTATACTGTCTCTTGCGGAGTGTTATGCAAACTTCAGACATGTTGCATTATTCTTTAAATATGAAAGGGGTGTCACAAACTACTTATAAGCAGTCTGCGGCACCCCTCTATGCTTTAAATCAGTTGCTTGACGCCAAATCCTGCTCCAAGCTGTACGGATCCTTTGGCGCGTCAGCGGCATATATGGCATTAGTATCTATGCCAAGGTTGATATTCTCAATATCCTGAAAGTATTTCACAATTGAAACTGCCAATGCCCGTGCCGCCATTTCCCTGTACTCATCTTTCTTAATCTCCGCAAAGTCCTCACGATTAGTCAGGAATCCCAGTTCCGCAAGTATGGCAGGCATCTTTGTCTTGTTCAATACATGAAGTCCCGGTCTCGGTGTTATTCCCCTGGAGGTTCTGTTTAATGCATCGATAAGCTCGCTGTGGAATATATTAGCTATTTCTCTGTTGTCTAACTGGTATTCATCAGTTACTTCATTAGGGAAATA